>JAFRMM010000142.1 GCA_017430675.1 Prevotella sp. | reverse complement strand
GAATTATGAGGACGGCATGGTGGTCAAGGGCTACATCGTTGGTGCTGAAGAGCAGTACTCAACCGAGACTTCGGAAACAGGTCAGTACAAACAGATGTTGTTGGATCTGAAGATGTTGGTTAGCGAGGTTGTTTACCTCGGATATGAGAAAGACAAGAACCTTCACGGTGTCTTTATTCGTAAGAATAATTAATCGCAAAGAGATATGTTGACAGAAAGAAACGGCTCGACGTTGACGGTTGTGCTCAGTAGGGAGCGCCCGCAGAATTACTTCGTCCTTCTGTCGGAGGAGTTAGTCAGTTACAAGGGGCAGGGGATTAAGAAGATTATCTTCGATGCCACGGAACTGATGTACCTTAAGGGAGAGGGTGTTTCTCACGTCGTCTCTGCCTGCAGGGAGATGGGTAGCAAGCCTGAGGTCGTTTTCGTGAATTGTCCCCAGGAGATTCAGGATATGCTCGGTCGTGTCGGACTCGGCACGATCATCAAGTTTGAGACGAATCAGGAGATCATCGATAGTGTTCGCGAGAAACGGTTCCATAACCTGAAAGAAGAGGCCATTCAGAAGATTAATGAACGTCGGCATAAGTTACTTGAAGACTTTGCAGCAAAGAATGACGTGGTCTGTTATACCATGAGGTTAGGGCAAGATGAATAACTTAAGCATGTATCATACCAGCAATCTTCCTAATACCCGTATCGACGTGGCTGATGCCTTGAGAGGTATCGCCGTGGCAGGTATCATCCTGTATCACTCTGTAGAGCATTTCAACATCTTCACACAGGAGACCATCGTGTATCCTTTGTCGAGTGACCAGACTGTTGCCGATGTGTTAGCCTGGCTGTTGAGTGGCAAGATGTATGGCATCTTTGCGATGCTCTTCGGTCTGAGTTTCTTCATTATGAACGACAATCAGGCGCAGAAAGGTCGTTCTTTCTCCGGACGCTTTGCCTGGCGTATGTGTCTGTTGTTCCTGTTTGGTGTCGTTAATGTGGCGTTCTACGATGGCGACATCCTGATGCTCTATGCAGTCTATGGTTTGTTCCTCATCCCTGTGAGTTATTTGTCATCGGGGCTGGTCTGGTTGATCATCGGCCTGCTGGTGATACAGCCTGTGGAACTTTACTGTCTGCTGACGGGTTATGAGATCGATCACACCAGGTTCTGGGAGGTGTCTGGGATGATTAATGCGGCACATGAGCATGGTACGTTCTGGGAGAACACCCTGACAAATCTGCGCTACGGCTTTGAGGTGAATCTGCGTTTCAATATCTTCAGTGGACGACTGACACAGTTACTCTGTCTCTTCATCATCGGCATGCAGTTGGGCAGACAACGTTTATTCTACAATGAAGGTAACCATCTGAAGATCTGGCATAACGTCCTTTGGATATCGGCACTGGTCGTGATCATCCTGAGTCTTGTTGATTTCAGTCCGATAGCCTTATGGCTCACGCCGATCTATAATTTTATAATTCTTCTGATGATTGTCTCGGCAGTGGTTTCGGGCTGGTATGCCTTCGAGGGTGTACGCCGTGTGCTCCATCATCTCTGTATCTTCGGCCGTATGAGTCTTACGAACTATCTGCTCCAGTCTATCATCGGCTGTACCATCTTCTGTGGCTACGGTTTGGGGTGCTATCGCCTGTTGGGTATCACCTATGCCGTGATGGTCGGTGCAGGAATGGTTATCTGTCAGTACCTCTTTGCCCGCTTCTGGTTCAGTCGTCATCAGCGTGGTCCGTTAGAGGGCTTTTGGCGCAAGTTGACGTGGATGAAGTTCGGCTCTGCCATGGTGTTGATGCTGTTCTGCAGCACGACTGCTGATGCACAACAGCGAGATAAATATGAGTTCATGCGTAATCTGCCTGTCTATGCCGACTCGCTGATTGCTGATCTGAATTATCCTTTAGCCTGGGGAAATAGTGATGTCAAGGACTTCGATGCCTGGCGGAAAGTGGCACGCCAGAAGG
>JAFRMM010000015.1 GCA_017430675.1 Prevotella sp. | reverse complement strand
TGTCCCTGTCGTTTTGCGGAAAAGGGACAGATGGGACAGGTGGGACACATAAAAAGTGAGTATGGCCACTATATATGTGCGCACGTATATACGCGCGCGTAAAAAGAAGCCATCCCCGGAACGGGAGGGATTGGGTGCAGGATATCCGGTGGCACTTATCACCCGGATTCTCTCGAGAATTCATCCGTATAGTGGCACGATAGCAGCAAACGGAGGCTCCATAGCAGAAAATAGTGGCTCCGTATGATCGTATGGAGCCACTATACGGATGCTTCTTTTGCTCTCACGGAGAATCCTTACTGCTGTATCACCTCCAAGGCTTTCCCCACCATGGCATTACTCTCGTTGAAGACAGAGAAGTATTCGCTCATGTCCCAGAGGTCGCGGGCGATGAGTGCCTTGAGTTGCAGACGGAGGTAGGGCAGCGTCTTTTCCAACTCGGCCTCATCCTTGGGCTTGACACCCTGTTTCTCGCCCTCGGCGATCACCGTATCGATCACGCTCTGGGGCACCTCATAGTGGGCCTTGTAGTCGGCAAAGTCCGTCCAGCGGCCCTGCAGTTCCTTGCGGTGGTTATCGACATAGCGGAGGTTCTGCTGGATGACAATGCTCTTGGCGGCCAGTTCACGGTGGTACTTGGTATAGAGCGTGGTGTCGAGGGGCACATAATAGTCGGGCATGATGCCGCCGCCGCCATAGACGGTGCGGTGCTCACGGAGCGTCTCGTACTTCAGTGAGTCGGCGAAATGGACGCTGTCGGCATTCGTCAGTTCACCGCTCTTCAGGCGGTTCACCACATCCATCGCATAGTCCTTGTTCTCACCTTTCTTATAGGGTTTCTGGATGCAACGGCCAGAGGGTGTGTAGTAATGGGCGATGGTGAGGCGGATCATCGAGCCGTCGGGGAGGTCGATGGGACGCTGTACGAGACCCTTGCCGAAGGTGCGGCGGCCTACGACGAGACCACGGTCATGATCCTGTACGGCACCCGTGACGATCTCCGCCGCCGAGGCGGTATAACTATCAACGAGGATGACGACCTTTCCCTGACGGAACACACCGTCGCCATCGGCCGTATAGTCCGTGCGGGGCACTCTCCTACCCTCGGTATAGACGATGAGGTCGTCGGCCTCCAGGAACTCATTGGCGATATCGACAGCCGCCTTCAGATAGCCGCCGCCGTTCTCCTGCAGGTCGAGGATCAGGTGCTCCATGCCCAGAGCCCGCAACTTATCCATGCTCTCCAGGAACTCCTGATGGGTGGTGGCCCCGAAGTTTCCGATACGGATATAGCCGATGCCCGGGCGGATCATATAGGTGGCATCGACGGACTTCACGGGGATCGTGGCGCGTACCACCGTGAACTTCAGCAGATCCTTGATGCCCTGACGGACGATGCCCAGACGTACCTTCGTGCCCTTCGGGCCCCGCAGCCGTTTCATGATCTCCTCCTTCGACATCTTGACACCCGCAATGGCGGTGTCGTTGACGGAGACGATGCGGTCGCCCGCGATGATGCCAACCTTCTCCGACGGGCCGTTGGTAACGGGCTGGATGACCAGTAGGGTGTCCTCGATCATGTTAAACTGCACGCCGATGCCCTCGAAGTTGCCGTTGAGCGGTTCGCTGAGTTCCTTCACCTCCTTGGGGGTCAGGTAACTGGAGTGGGGATCGAGTTTGTCGAGCATCCCGCGGATGGCGTCCTCGGCGAGTTTCTTCTCATCGACGCTATCCACATAGAGGTTGGTGATGGCCACCTCGGCAAACTGGAGTTTGCGCAGCGGCGACTCGTCGCCCACGTTCATACGGAACTGGGCCGGGCACACCGCACCCTGCCACAGTATCGCCGCCAGCACGACGGCCTTCTTTATATCAATCATAGACATCTTCCTCTGGTTTATCTTCCTCGACCACCAAGTTGTCGATGATGAAGTTCTGGCGCTCCATGGTGTTGTCACCCATATAATAGGCGAGCAACTTCTGAATCTGGTCGTTCTTGTGCATCGTCACCTGCTCCATGCGGATATCTGGGCCGATGAAACCGGCGAACTCGTCGGGCGAGATCTCACCGAGGCCCTTGAAGCGGGTGATCTCGGGGTCGGGCCCCAGTTCGCTGATGGCCGCCAGTCGCTCTTCGTCGCTATAACAATAACGGGTGATGAAATCGCCTTTCTTCCCGCCTTTGGCATCGGCATCGGCGATCACCTTCTTGTTCCTGATCTTCGTGCGGCGGTTACGCACGCGGAAGAGTGGGGTCTGGAGGACATAGACATGTCCCTTCTTCACCAGTTCCGGGAAGAACTTCAGGAAGAAGGTGATCAGCAGCAGACGGATGTGCATGCCATCGACATCGGCATCGGTGGCCACGATGACCTTGTTATAGCGTAGCGTATCGAGCCCTTCCTCGATGTCAAGGGCGGCCTGCAGGAGATTGAACTCCTCATTCTCATAGACCACCTTCTTCGTCAACTTGAACGTGTTGAGCGGTTTGCCCCGCAGTGAGAAGACGGCCTGTGTGTTCACGTCACGGCTCTTCGTGATGCTGCCGCTGGCAGAGTCGCCCTCGGTGATGAAGATACAGGACTCTTCCTTGCGGTCGTTCTTCACGTCACTGAAATGGATGCGGCAGTCGCGCAACTTACGATTGTGCAGACTGGCCTTCTTGGCACGCTCGCGGGCCATCTTGGTGACTCCTGCAATGGCCTTGCGCTCACGCTCGCTCTCCTTGATCTTGTTCTCCATCACCTCGGCCACGTCCTGATGGATATGCAGGTAGTTATCGACCTCCTGCTTGATGAAGTCGCCGATGTATTTGTTGATGCTCACGCCGTCGGGGGCCATCTGGAGCGAACCGAGTTTGATCTTGGTCTGGCTCTCGAACATTGGCTCCTCCACGTTGATGGCAATGGCGGCGACGATACCCGTGCGGATATCGCCAAACTCGTACTTGCCGAAATACTCCTTGATGGTGCGGGCGATATGCTCCTTGAAGGCACTCTGGTGGGTGCCGCCCTGGGTGGTGTGCTGGCCGTTGACGAAGGAGTAGTACTCCTCACCGTACTGGTTGGCATGGGTAAAGGCTATCTCGATATCCTCACCCTTCAGGTGGATGATCGGATAGAGCCCGTCGTTGGTCATGCGGTCGTTGAGCAGGTCTTCCAGTCCGTGGCGCGAGAGGATGCGGCGGCCGTTGTACATGATGGTAAGACCCGTGTTGAGGTAAGTGTAGTTGCGGAGCATGTTCTCCACGATATCGTCCTGGAAGTGATAGTTCAGGAAGAGCGTGTCGTCGGGCTCGAAGAAGATGTAGGTGCCGTTCTCGTCCTGTGTCGGCATCGTGTCGTCGCCCGTGATGATACCCTTCTCGAAGGTGGCACTGCGCACCTTGCCCTCCCGGTAACTGCGCACCTCGAAATGCGAACTCAGCGCATTGACGGCCTTCACGCCGACACCGTTCAGGCCCACCGACTTCTTGAAGGCCTTGGAGTCGTACTTACCGCCTGTGTTCAAGACACTGACAGCCTCAATCATCTTTCCCTGGGGGATGCCGCGGCCATAGTCGCGTACAGACACGCGCAGGTTGTCCTCAATGTTGATCTCAAGACGATCACCTGCCTTCATCTTAAACTCGTCGATAGAGTTGTCGATCACCTCCTTCAGCAGCACGTAGATACCATCCTCTGGCAACGAACCGTCGCCCAGACGACCTATATACATACCTGGACGGGTACGCACATGTTCCATGTCTGACAGATGACGGATATTCTCGTCATCATACTGCACCTGCTCATTGGGGCCGATTATGTTATTCTCTTCCGTCATAGATTCTTCCCGTGACATCTGTTTCCTTAAAGCCTTAATCCGTTGCAAAGATACGGAAAAAGAGTCAAACCACAAAATTATTAAGATTTTTTTCGGCAAACAAACAGGCGATGGCCCTGGTTGGCCACTGTTGTCGCAAAGATATACGTGTCGCCGCCATCCTGAAGTTTCAGCCGTTTCCGCAGTTCTGCCACCGACATGGGGAAGTTGCGCACGGCGATGTTCGCCCGGCTGATGTCTGCCAGAACCTCCTTCAGATCGCGCTTGTTCATGGAGGACACCTTGTCAATGATAAAGCGGCGGCCAGGGAAGTCGTTGGTGTCCTTATCCGACACGAACAGATGGCTGTTGCTATCGAGTTGGCTGAGCGAGAAGCGCTCGGCAAGCAAACCGAAGCAGCCTGCTTTCATGATGGAGGCATTTGGCTCAAAAAGGAAACCACTTAAATTTGCAAAACAGGTTGTCTGGGTGGGAAAAGGAGCCTTTGCGTCAAACTCAAAACGCTCCTCGCGTCCGTCGGACAATAAATTGACACAGACAACCCATAGTGAGGATAGTTCGCTCTTCGCTTTTCGTTCCTCATTCTTCACCTCTATCAGTAGTTCCTTGCATTCGTTTTCGACAGAGACGATATGTACACTGCTGACACCAGCCCCTATATCCTCCACGGCCTTGCGCCAGTCGAGCATGGGGGAGAGTTTGATGATGATCCGCGCTGCTTTCTCCGTCATCTCGTCCATCATCTCCAGCACGTTGGGTGTGCAGTCGGCGATGCCGAAGGTGCGTGCGCCATGCTCGTCCCTTCTGGCTGGGTCGATAAAAAGAAGGTCGGCATGATCCATCTGGTGCAGATAGGCCACCCCGTCGCCACAGACCACTTCGACATGCGACAGCCCCAAGTGCCTGAAATTTGAGGATGAGATAGCGCAAAGCCGCTCCTGCTGTTCTACGCAGACGGCCTTGGAGAAGCCTTTGGAAATGAAAGCCACATCCACGCCAAAGCCTGCCGTCAGATCGACAAAAAGTTTTCCTTCTCCAGCAATCTCAGCCTTGTATTGGGCCGTCGGTTCACTCGAACACTGTTCCATGGAGAGATGCGGCGGATAGAGGATGCCGTCGATGGCTGCCCATGAGGGTATCTTAGTACGTGCTTTCTGTCTGCCGGCGATCTGTTCCAACGCCAGAGGGAGATCCACCTCAGGATGCCTTCCCCCCTGCAACGCCAGCCGACGGACATCTGCCTCAAGATGCTGGCGGATAAAGTCACACGTCGCCTCGTTCAGCATCCTATTCCACAAATTCTAAACGGGTATGACTCTGGCCTGTCTCCAACTTCACGCGACAGCCTATCACCATCGGGAAATTGTAGCGGCTATGATGCCCGGCAGGGAAATCATAGCACACGGGGATATCGTAGTGCTGCAGGTATTCATGGAGCATCTCGTACATATCGGCAAAGCCGTTCTCTGGGGCCTTGTACTTCGAGAAATGTCCCACGATAACGCCCTTGAGTTTGGAGAGAATCCCGCGGATCTCCATCTGATGGAGCAGTCGATCCACTTTCGACATCGACTCGTGGGTGTCTTCCATGAAAAGGATCAGTCCCTCGTCGGCACGGTTCAGGAAATCATAGTCAGAACCAGCCAGACCACTGAAGACGGAGAGGTTTCCACCCACCAGGATGCCTGTGGCTTCTCCTGGTTGGTTAAGCGGATGTGGTGGAACCTGATAGGTGGGCAACTGTCCGTGTAGCAGCCGTTGCATGATGGCATTCACGGAGTCGCGCTCCCCCTTGGCGGCAATACCGTCGCACATCGAGCCGTGGATGCTCATCACCCCTGCAGCCATCTCTGCACTATGGAGTGCTGTCACGTCGCTGAAGCCTATGATCCATTTGGGATGACTGGCAAACTCTGCCAGAGGGGTCCGATACAACACCTGTACGCCACCGTCGCCACCACGTGAACATAGGATGGCCTTAATGGTGGAGTCACGCAAGGCCCAGAGCAGGTCCGCAGCCCGTTCATCGGCCGTCCCAGCAAAGCCGTGATAATCCTTGAGGGCGTTGGGCCCCACCACTGGCACATAGCCCCACTCGCGGAGAGCGGCACAGCCTTTCACCACCGTCATACTATCAGGGGAACTCGAAGGAGAGATGACGGCAATCGTATCTCCCGCCTTCAAGGCTGGCGGCATTACGATCTGGCACTGGCCCCTCAAGGCCAATGCCGTCATCATCAGTAACAGGAAAAGCCGTCTTCTCATGACCAGCAGGTGATCATCCTTCAGTTTCGGCAAAGGCAGCAGCCTCGGCCTCGGCAATAATATCCTCACGGGATTTCTCCTTGTGGGAGATGTCGGAAAGGTCAAAGTCGTCATCGGAGGAAGAAGAAGCAGGGGGACAGGGAGAATCAGGGGGACAGGTCGCTTGATTCTCTGGTTCATCCAGAATCAAGGACCTGTCCCCCTGATTCTCCTGACGCTCCTGTTCAATCATGAAGTTCTGCTCCTGTTCTGTGTCAGGCACAGCCACTGCGGGCTCTTCCTCCATCTTCGTGCGCTCTGTCTTGGCATTGAAGACGGCATCGACAAACTGGGGCTCACGTTTCAGCCGTTGCAGAGTGTCTTTGGACGCTTGCTGCTGGGCCTCTTTCTTGGAATAGCCTGTGCCCTTCTCGCCTTCCACACCCTCCAACATCACCTGGAAACTGAAAATCGGGTTGCCCTTATCATCCTTCTTCTGCTTCAGCATCCTGAACTCCATGCGTACACGGTTCTTCTGCGACCACTCCAACAACTTCGACTTGAAGTTCACCTCCTTGAAAGCCACCTTGTCGAGATTGATATACTTGCCAAGTACCCGCTTCTCGAAGAACTCCAGACACGCATCATAGCCACGGTCGAGATAGATGGCTCCGACAAGGGCCTCAAAGGCATTTCCCTCCACATAACTGTTGTGGGAAGTGCTATGACCCGAAGAGAGCAGCAGACTGCCCAGTCCCATCTCGTTGGCGAGTTTGCCAAGCGTGTCGCGAGATACCAGTTTGGAGCGCGTGTTCGTCAGGAACCCCTCACGCTTACCCTCGTAATGACGATAGACGATATAGCCCACCGCAGCATCGAGTATGGCGTCACCCAGGAACTCCAGCCGTTCGTTGTTCAGCGGCTTGCCTTTGTCGTTGCGCTTGCGGATGCTCTTGTGCATCAGCGCCATCTTGTAATACTCGATGTTGCGGGGATAGAATCCCAGTATCGCGTAAAGAGCAGAAAAAAACTCCTTCTCCTTGCGGAAAGGGAGTTTGATTCTGTCAATAATATCCTTAAGCCTCATACTTTTTAAACACCACACAAGCGTTATGGCCGCCAAAGCCGAAAGTGTTGCTGAGACCTGCACGAACCACGCGCTTTTGTGCCTTGTTAAAGGTGAAGTTCAGATTATAATCGATCTCCGGATCCTCGTCGCCCTCCTCGTGGTTGATGGTGGGGGGAACAATATCGTTCTGGACAGCCAGTACGGTAACCATAGCCTCCACGGCTCCAGCGGCACCCAGCAGGTGACCCGTCATGGACTTCGTGGAAGAGATGTTCAGTTTGAAGGCTGCATCACCAAAGACCTCCTTGATGGCCTTGGCCTCGGAGATATCACCCACATGGGTAGAGGTACCGTGTACATTGATATAGTCGATGTCCTCAGGCTTCATGCCGGCATCCTCCAGGGCGTTCTTCATCACGAGTTTGGCACCCAGTCCCTCGGGATGGGAAGCGGTGATATGGTGTGCGTCGGCACTCATGCCGGCACCTATCATCTCTGCATAGATCTTGGCACCACGGGCCTTGGCATGTTCCAGTTCCTCAAGGATCAGACAACCGGCACCCTCGGCCATGATGAATCCATCGCGGCTGGCACTGAACGGACGGCTGGCCTTCTCGGGCTCATCATTGCGGGTAGAGAGGGCCTTCATGGCATTGATGCCACCCACGCCTGTAGCACAGATGGCAGCCTCGGCACCACCTGCAACGATGGCATTGGCCTTACCCAGACGAATCAGGTTGAAGGCATCGGCCAGCGCATTCGACGAAGAGGCACAGGCAGAAGCCGTGATATAGTTGGGACCATGGAAACCATACATGATGGAGATCTGTCCGGCTGCGATGTCAGCGATCATCTTCGGGATGAAGAAGGGATTGAACTTAGGACCCTCGGCCTCATGGACACCATAGTACTTCACCTCGTCCTCGAAGGTCTTAATTCCACCAATACCAACGCCATAGACCACGCCGATACGATCCATGTCCTCTGTCTCCAGGTCCATGCCACAATCCTCGACAGCCTGCTTGGCAGCAATCATAGCCAACTGTGTATAACGGTCCATCTTACGGGCCTCTTTGCGGTCAAGATACTCGTTCACGTCGAGGTTCTTTACCTCGCAGGCAAACTTGGTCTTGAATAAGGTTGCATCGAAATGTGTAATCGGTGCGGCTCCGCTTACTCCGTTGAGCAGGTTCTTCCACATCTCCTCAGGAGTGTTGCCGACTGGCGTCACTGCGCCAAGACCTGTT
The DNA here is from genome assembly GCA_017430675.1 of Prevotella sp. Next base: position 12,335 of record JAFRMM010000015.1, on the reverse strand, counting down.
ACAACTACTCTTTTTAATTCCATAAGTACAAATTAAAGCATAATGGTTGCTTCGCAACACGAAACAACCATTATGTTATGAACTTTATTTATTTTGCGTTCTCTTCGATGTAAGCAATGGCATCGCCGACAGTACCGATCTTCTCTGCCTTGTCATCAGGAATAGAAATACCAAACTCCTTCTCAAATTCCATAATCAACTCAACGGTGTCCAGTGAATCTGCGCCCAGATCATTGGTGAAACTTGCCTCAGCCTTAACCTCTGACTCATCAACACCGAGTTTATCAACGATAATTGCCTTTACTTTGCTTTCAATTTCTGACATAATTGTAATACTTTAAAATGTTAATAATGATTTTGCTATCTTGAAGATTTTACAGCCTTTCGCTGAAATCGGGTGCAAAGTAACACATTTTCTTTCACTTACGCAAACTTTTTTAAGAAAAACTTGCTTTCATTTGCACAAACAGGGTGCAATTGTGCAAAAAAATAGCGTTTTTGTGTGCGTTACCAACAATAATTTTGCAAAATAAGATGAAATTATAAAGAATTAGTTGGCTATTTGAAAAACTTTCCGTAGTTTTGCGGAATAAAATAAGAATCATGTCGTTTACAGAACAAGCCAATCAGATTTTCAAGCGGGCTATTGACGACTATCATCTCACGGATGATGTCAATACCTCTATCAAGAATCCCTATCCGAAAGACAGCATAGAGCATAGCCTTTATCTCAAATGCTGGATCGATACCGTCCAATGGCATTTCGAGGATATCATCCGTGATCCGCATATCAATCCTGTCGAAGCACTGTCCCTGAAACGGCGCATTGACAGAAGCAATCAGGACCGTACGGATCTGGTGGAGGAGATTGACTCTCACTTCCGTCATGTATATAGTGAGGTGAAACCGCTGCCTGAAGCCCGTCTGAACACAGAGAGTCCTGCCTGGGCTGTAGATCGTCTGAGCATCCTCGCCCTGAAGATCTATCACATGCAGGAACAGGTAGATCGTAAGGATGCGACACCAGAACACATTGCCAAGTGTCAGGGGAAACTCGGTGTCCTGCTGGAGCAGCAGAAAGACTTGTCGCTGGCTATCGACCAGTTATTGGAGGACATAGAGGCAGGAAGAAAGTACATGAAGGTCTATCGTCAGATGAAGATGTACAATGATCCTGCCACAAATCCAGTCCTTTATAATGGTGAAAAATAAAGGGGTGAGAAAGTGAAGAAGGAGCATATACTCGTCATACGGTTCTCCGCATTGGGTGATGTGGCGATGGTAGTGCCCGTGGTATGGGCACTGGCCAACCAATATCCGGATATCCGTATCACGGTACTGAGCAAGGGGTTTGCCCGTTCCTTCTTCGAAGACCTCGCTCCAAACGTTAATTTCATGGAAGCCGACCTCAAGAGAGAATATTCTGGCGTAAAAGGCCTGAATGCCCTTTACCGTAGATTGGTGGCTAAGCAGTTCACGAAGGTGGCCGACCTCCACAATGTGCTCCGCTCCGAATACCTCAGGGTGCGCTTCAATCTTGGCAGGTACCGTGTGGAGCATATCAACAAGCATCGGAGACAGCGACGGAAACTGGTCTCCTATAAGAATAAGGTGAAACAGCAGTTGCCCACTTCCTTTGAGAACTATGCGGAGGTCTTCGCCCGTCTGGGATACCCCATTGACATCAGCAAGTTCCGTTCCATCTTCCCTGAAGAGGGAGGAAACCTGAACCTGTTGCCTGCCGTCTTCGGGCCGAAGAAGAATTTCGAGCAATGGATCGGCATCGCACCTTTCGCCGCCCATGAAGGAAAGATCTATCCTCCCAGACTGATGGAACAGGTGATCTTCCAACTGATACAGAAATACCCCAAGGCGCGCATCTTCCTCTTTGGAAAAGGAGAACAGGAGAATAAGTACTTCCAACTATGGTGTGCCCAGTACCACCAGTGTATGTATGTCAGCCGCCATTGTGAGACGATGTATCAGGAACTGATTGTGATGAGTCATCTGGATGTCATGCTCTCGATGGATTCTGCTAACATGCACCTGGCCTCACTGACTGGTATCCCCGTAGTCAGTGTCTGGGGAGCCACGCATCCCATGGCCGGCTTCTTCGGCTTCAACCAGTCAAAAGAGAATGCCATCCAGATAGACCTCGACTGCCGCCCCTGCAGCATCTTTGGCAACAAGCCCTGCCAGCGTGGCGACTATGCCTGCCTACAGAACATTCCGCCAGAGCGGATTGTTGAGAGAATAACAACCCTTATTAATAACTAAACATTTACGATTATGAAGTACATTTGCGAAGTTTGCGGTTACGTCTATGACCCCGCAGAAGGTGATCCCGACAACGGCATCGAGCCAGGAACTGCTTTTGAGGATATCCCCGATGACTGGGTATGCCCCATCTGTGGCGTAGGCAAGGACGAGTTCAAGCCTGAGTAAGAATCAATAATGTGGCAAAACTGATTGCCACATTATTTTTTACGTGACGCGCGGGAGGATTAAAATTAAGCAGTGCTTTTTGAAAATTAAGCAGTGACTAATCTGAAATAGTCAATGACTAATTTGAAATAGTCATTGAGTAATTTTCAATAAGCATTGAGTATTGCCGGCCCCCTATGAATTTAGGTTTATCCTGAGTTGGGGATTTTCGGCAAACGTATCGTTTTATTTCGTATCTTTGTCGCGCGATAATAAAATGAGGTATGGAAAGAACGGAGATCATCAAACGGTTTTTCAGTGGGTGTGGGTGGAGGATGTTTCCCAGATTCCTTACGCGTACCGCGTGCGTACAGTACGCGTGAAAGTTTTCAAATTAATCCTCCACCCACACCCACCTGACCCATGCACAGTGACGCCAGTGACGCTCGTTTTCAGAACTCAGTGAGAACCGTCCCCAATGAGTTCATGCTTTTTTGGCAAAATGCTTGGAAGTTTCATATAAAGTTCGTAAATTTGCAACGATCAAAACTAAAAACAATCTGTATGATGAGAACTTTGTTTCAGAAGTTGTTCTTCGTCAACTTGATATGCGGCTTGGTATCCATCACATTCGTATCGTGTATTGTGATGGAGGATAACCCCGTTGTGCCTGAACCAGAACCACCTTCGACGACTCCCTTCGGCGATCTGCTGGCTAAAGTGGAGAATGTGGCAAGTATCGAAGCATTTACGCCTGATAAGGATCTTGTCGGGTACACGGAGTGCTACGAGGTGTTCTTCAATCAGCCTATCGATCACGAGAATCCCTCGGCAGGGACGATGAAACAGAAGGCCCTCATGTATTTTAAGGGCTTCGACCGTCCTACCGTGATGTACACCAGTGGCTATGACGTGCCTGACTCTTGGAAGGGCAGGGTAGGCAATCTCGACATTTCTGCCAATATGGACGCTAACCTTATCGTCGTGGAACATCGCTACTTCGGCGACTCGAAGAATCTGAACGACACTAAATGGGACTACCTCACCATCGAGCAGGCTGCTGCCGACCATCACGCCATCTTCGAGCCTCTGAAGAAGATACTGCCTAAGGAGTGGATCAGCACGGGAACCAGCAAGGACGGCATGGCATCGCTTTTCTACCGCTATTTCTATCCCAACGATATGACGGTGACCACCGCGTTCTGCTCACCCTTCATGACTTCACTCTACTACAAGCCCGTAGGCACTTATCTCGACTGCGAGTCGGGCAGTGATGCTGAGCGCGACAATATGCACAAAATATGCTTCAAACTATATGAGGATTTGGAACACGGGGGACTCTACAACACCTACGTCCAGATGTGCAAGAACTATAATGAGCAACTCAAGGCACTCCACCCGGAGCAGACAGGGCCGTGGTTCAAAGATGATATGGACACTTATATATTAACTCCCTTAGAATTCTTCTTCTCCGTGTGCTCCTATTGCACGGCCGACGAGCGTGCCCAGTACATTCCATCGGCTGACGCTGATACTGAAGTGATTCTCGACTACATCTATTTCCGCGATGTACTGACGAAGAATGGCCTGTGGAAGTATGACTCGCCGATGATGCCTGATAATGAAGGGGAAGACTACTACTGGAAGGCTGACGACGGTTATCCTTACTGTATTCAGTCTGCCAAGCAACTGGGACAGTACGAACAGGACTTCTCACGCTATAAAAGTCTTAATAATCTTGAGCAAAATCCGAATCCTTCCACTCTATTTCCACAGGATGTCTGGCTCTATGACACTTACGACAACTCGAGGATCAAGGATATACGCGAGAACTTCATACCAAATACCGGTTGCCCCATCCTATTCTACTATGCCAATAACGACCCATGGACGGGCGCCCGTCCCGACAAGATCAACAAGAACACGTCGATGATGCTTATAGGCGAGCGCGGCGTACACGACCAGGATCTCAACAATTCTGAGCACTTCAGCGAGGATGACAGGCAGCAGATTATGGACTTCCTGGCCCGATACGTGGATTACTCAAGCGGTATGAGCAAAACCCGTGGAGCATCAGATGGCAAGTTGCCTACCTTCTCCATCGAGCCAGACCGCTTCATCATTTCCCAGCGACGACCTCACTAAGATGTAATCCTCACAGGGGACGGTTCTCTCCGAGATTTAGAATTTATAGCCGAGGGTCATGATGAAGACTTTGTTATAAATGCTTTCGTCTGTGTTTGAAATCAATTTTGTCACGCCAAAGTTATAACGGGCATCAAAGGTGACTCTTTTAAATTCATACGAAAGACCAACAGGTATCGACAGATCAAACGTTCGCATTTTATTATCATTACCATCAAAAATTGCATCAATTGCATTATCAAAGTCCATTTTCTCACCATTATACTCTATTTTCGCCTTTACTCGGAATGCTGGCTGAATACCTGCTTTCAGGGCAAGACCTGGCAGAACATAATAGTTGGCTGTAATCGGAAGAGTGCCGTAATAGATATCGAACTTCATATCATCATTAATTACATAACCTGCTACTTTATCCTGACTATAAATATTCCATTTACAACCCTGATTAGTAAACATGACACCTAACGCCACACTGAACTGATCAGCGAAAAAGCGCTCGAACTCCACACCATAAGTCAAATTGACCTTCGACTTGTCACCATCCGTAATGTTTGAGATCGTCATACCCACTTTCGGCTGGATTGTAATATCTCCCTCTTCATACTGTGCTTGAGCAGACAGTGTTACTGCCATCAAGGCCATCAATGTCAATAGTTTCTTCATACCTTATTATTATATTTATACGTTTATAATTGTTTGTGCGAAATGCCAGATGATGATACCTGCTGCTACAGAGACATTCATCGAATGCTTCGTACCAAACTGGGGAATCTCCAGACAACCGTCAGAGGCATCAATCACTTCCTGATGTACGCCCTTGACTTCATTGCCAAGTACGACGGCATATTTCTTATCTTTCTGTGGCACGAAATCCTGCAGCATCGTCGAACCATGCGCCTGTTCTACTGAGTAAATTTCGTAACGTGCCTCTTTTAAGGAAATAAGTGCCTCCTGAGCAGAATTAAACGCTATCCATTTCACGCTATCCTCTGCTCCTAAGGCCGTCTTATGGATCTCAGCATTAGGAGGTGTCGAGGTAATACCACACAGATAGACTGCCTCAATACGAAAAGCATCACCAGTACGGAATACGCTGCCTACATTATGCATGGAACGTACATCGTCGAGCACCACAATTAAAGGGAGTTTCTCTGCCTGTTTAAACTCTTCCACAGACAGGCGATTCATCTCTATCGTACGCAATTTCTTCATTTCATCGGCAAATATACATCAAAACGCGCAAACTACCTAATTATTGTGGAAAAACTTGTTGATAACTATGTGGAAAACGATATCAATTACGCACAAAATAAAATCTAATAACCTAAACAGCGGGATATCCACAGGGTTATTCTTCATTATTTTGAAAGATTTCCATCATTTTTTGCAAGAAAAAAATATAAACTTATTATATTTGCACCAAAATTTAGAATTGTGGATAAAGTGGCTTAGGTATTCATTATCAAGCAATAATAATTCACAGGAATGATAAAAAGTGTATCTCTTACAGTTTATAAATAATCTGGCAAGAAAAAGACTGAAAAGTTTTCAAGATATCCACGGCATATCATACTATTCATTCTATTTTTTAAAAGAAAAGAAAAAAGAAATATAAAAATATTGTGATGTTGAAAACTGAAGATCTGAAAGCGGAGATCCGCAGAATGTGTGAAGAGAAAGATGCTATTATTCTCGCGCACTATTATACAATAGGTGATATTCAGAATATCGCCGACTTTGTAGGTGATTCACTGGCTTTGGCAAGAAAGGCTGCAGAGACGGATGCCAAGATTATGGTGATGTGTGGTGTCCACTTTATGGCTGAGACATGTAAACTGCTCTCGCCTGATAAGATGGTTCTTTGTCCAGACTTGGAAGCAGGTTGTTCTCTGGCGGATTCATGTAAGGCAGAGGATCTGAAGAAATTCAAGGATGAGCATCCTGGCTATCAGGTTATCAGTTATGTCAATACTACAGCAGCCGTCAAGGCTCTGACAGATGTTGTTGTTACGAGTGGTAATGCGAAGAAAGTAGTTGATCAGTTACCAAAGGATGCAAAGTTGATTTTTGGTCCTGACTATAATCTTGGTAATTATATCAATGAGGTGACTGGTCGTGATATGTTGCTTTGGAATGGTGGTTGCCATGTGCATGAGCGTTTCTCTGTAGAGAAGATTGTTGAACTGAAGAAACAATATCCTGAGGCTGTGGTCATGGCTCATCTGGAGTGTAAGGCACCTGTCTTGGCTTTAGCAGATGTAAAAGGTAGTACGGCTACGATGCTGAACTATGCCCAGCAGAGTGATGAGAAGCAGTTTATCGTGGCTACGGAGTCAGGTATTCTGCATGAGATGCAGCGTACTTGTCCTGATAAGGAGTTTATCCCTGTTCCTCCAGAGATTAGTGAAAGCGGTTTGGAATGCAGTTGTAACGAGTGCCAGTATATGAAGATGAATACACTGGAGAAGGTCTATAACTGTTTAAAGAACGAAAGTCCACAGATAGAGATTGATCCAGAGATAGCGAAAGAGGCTGTGAAACCAATAGAAAGGATGCTGGAACTGAGTTAGTTGATGACTGCTATCTTGCAGACAGTACCTTTCTTGCTATCTGAAGTGGCTGTGATTACCATATAGACCCCACTGGCCACTCTCCTACCCTTCTTGTCACAGCCATCCCACGTAAATGTGCCTCCGTTGCTTTTTCCTTCAGCAATTACAGCACCATTGGAAGCCGTGATCTTTACATCCGCATTAAAACTGAGACCAGTCACGGTAATCAGTCCATTATATTCTGGTGTTACAGGATTGGGATAGGCCCATACAGTATCGTCAGTCATCTCTTCTGAAGGTTCTGTAGCGTCACTGCGATAAGAAGAGAGACCATTATCTGCCAAGAAGAATATCTCGCCAGACTGTTGGTTAATGGCTATGGAAAGGATATCATCAGAAAGGAGATAGGAATTGTCTTTATTGAAGTTGGCTATCTGCGTCATGTTATCCGCACTGATCAGGAATACTCCAGCACCATTGGTGGCAAACCACTTGCGGTTACCTCCGTCTATGGCAATATGGTTGATATAAACGCCGTTGAGCAGATAGTCGGCATAGTTGGTACCATCATTTCGAGGCACTTTAATCTGATTGAAGACAACACTCTCCTGCCCTACCTCATTGCTATTAATCATAAATGGTCCTATGTTCGTGCCTATCCAGATATTCTTCTCTTTATCTTCACAGACACAATAGATATAGGTAGGATGGTAGGTGGTACCGTCCTGATTGACAAAACTGGTGTATTTGATGAGTTCGTCTGTTGATTTGTCGTAGCAGAAGACGGCGGGGTCCAACCAAGAAGTATTGACAAACCAGAGATAGTCTCTGCTATCGAAAAACATGCTTCTGAGTCCCGTCAGACCTGTTCCGTTATTGTCTTGCAGGGATTTTTTAGAATGATTATTCCATGTTCCGTCTTTTGTCAGTTCTAAGAGATTAACTTCTTTTGCCTGACTGTTAAGTACCCACAGATTTCCATCAGGATCAAATTGAATACTATTAACGATGACAAAATTGTTTCCAAGTTCATTGTTACCATCAATGGCTCCTTTCAACGGACTATTCTCCTTATTGTAATAGTTCAGTAAAAGACCATTCTTAAACTCATAGAGACCACACCTGCCGCCTACAAACACATGTTCTTCGTCAGTAGGATCAATGTCAATACAGTTATTATCTACGTATTGATAGCCAGTTTTCTTATTCAGTTCGTCCTCGAAGATGGTCCAGTCGTTGCCATCATATACCTGTACAGTACCAGGATAAGACGGATCATTCATGCCTGACAGGAAATAACCTCCTGTGGTATAGAGTCTGCCATGATAGAACTTTGTCTCATAGAAATGATTGTACTTCGGACCTCCAGGACTGAGTGTTGCTACTACGGACTGGTACTTTGAAAGATCCTTTTTCTCATCATAGTCAGGCAGTCTGGTAGGATATTCAGGATGGTTAGGTGTATAGGTATCTGCAATCTCTGCCCTTTGCATGTTCACCTTCACATAGCCGAAGGCACAGTGCAGCCAGGCATAGATACCGTCGATGGTGATCTGGTTGACGGTCTTGTCTTCTGTCATCGTCTTGCTATACAGGGCGGAGATATTGGTGATATTGCCTGACACATCTATCAGGTCGATGTTGGAGTTCTGATAGACGATGATCAGGCGCTTGGCCTGTTGACTCCAGGCGATATGCGTGATATGGGTATCACTGAGTCCATTGGTCTTATCGTAGGTGGTGATACTCTGGTCGTTCTGGTTGTACTGGTAGAGATCATTAGAGGCCAGCACAAAGAGATATGGGTCTGCTGCACAGATATTCTGAATGTCGTGATAAGCCAGATAGTTGTGCCAAGTACCCACTTGCGCATTTAAAGGTAAAAAGGTAAATAAAAGAACGATTACCTTTAACAGGTACTCTGCCAGTTTCTGGGTGGCTCTGGCGCGATGGCTGATCTTGTTCTTGATATCCATGCCTAATTCTGCAAAGGTCTGGTCGTAGCCCTCAGGCTGGAAGATGGGATCGTAGCCGAAACCCTCTCCTCCCCTACGCTCACGGATAATCATACCCTCGACAATGCCCTCGAACTGGTGGATCTCCTTGATACTTGTGCAGCCACAGGGACAAACATTCTTCTTCTGTATTAACGCAATAACCGTGCGGAATCTTGCACGGCGATTGTTATTTTCTCCTAATTCATTCAGGAGTTTGGTCATATTGGCCTCAGAGTCGTGCCCCTCCCCAGCATATCTGGCTGAATAGACACCAGGCGCCCCATCAAGGGCATCCACCTCGAGACCCGTGTCATCGGCAAAGCAGTCGATATGATAGTGGTCGTAGATATACTGGGCTTTCTGCAAGGCATTCTCCTCAAGGGTTGTGCCTGTTTCTGGGATATCCACATCGCAGCCGATATCCTTCAGCGAGAGCACTTCGATACTGTCACCAAGGATAGAGCGGATCTCAGACAGTTTATGCTGGTTGTTTGTTGCGAATACGATCTTCATCTGTCTTCTTCTGTTGTTTGATTCTCACTCTCATCTCGTCGAAGCCCTCACCATAGACACCGATAACGCTCGACTGCGATACGAATGCCTGAGGATCGATCATCTTGATGAGACGGAAGATATAGGTACTCTCGTTTTTCCTGGCCAGGATACAGAGCACCTTCATATCCTGTCCTGTGTACCATCCGTGTCCGTCGAGAATCGTCACACCATGATTCATCTCCGTACCGATGGCGTTGGCGATCTCCTGCCATTTCTTGGTGAAGATCATAAACTGTACTGACTGCCTACGGGCATTCATGACATAGTCGAGCACATAGTTCTCCATCGCCATCACGCAGAAGCCGAACATCACCTTATGGGCGCGTTCCATATAAGTGCCGAACTGTGGGAAGAACATACAGGAGCCGATGATACAGAAATCGACAGCGATTAACACATTGCCCAACGACACATTGGGATGGAACTTATTCACTGAGGCGGCGATGATATCCGTACCACCAGTAGAACCGTTGTTCATAAACACGGTAGCCAGTGCAATACCAGTAATCATACAACCAATGATCATCGACATGAAATCCTGTCCCTCGCCCATCAGTTTGAAGGGTAGGCCATTCTCCTGTTTAGGGATGATCTCCTGCGCAAACATCAGCATGAAGTAGAGCGTGAGGATAGCGAAGATCGTCTTCATCAGGAACTTCCATCCCAGAATCTTCAAGGCCACAATAAGCAGAACACCATTGATGATGATGTAGGTATTCTCCAGATGGAAACCTGTGGCGTAGTAGATGATAGCCGAAAGACCCGTCACCCCTCCTGCCACAATCTGATAAGGCATCAGGAAGACGGTGAAGGCAATGGTATAAAGGAGGAGACCAAAGGCTATGCTCAGATAGTCTTTGATCTCATTCCATATCAGTTTATGATTCAGTGTCATTTACTTTTTCAACACAATGTTCACCATACGCTTAGGGACGATGATAACCTTTGCTACCTGGAAGCCTTCGAGATACTTCTTGGCACGCTCGTCTGCCAGCACGGCCTCCTCGATGGTCTTGTTGTCTGCATCAGCGGGGAACTCCATTTCCAGACGGGTCTTTCCGTTGAAGGCCACGCCCAACTTAACCGTGTTCTCCACGAGATACTCCTCATTCCACGTGGGCCACTGTGAGTCGCAGACACTGCCCTGCTCACCCAGCATCTCCCAGAGTTCTTCAGCGATATGGGGAGCGAAGGGAGCAATAAGGATGACGAGGGTCTTCAGCATCTCCTTGTTCTTGCACTTCTGCTGTGAGAGTTCGTTCACGCAGATCATGAAGGCAGAGATGGAGGTGTTATAAGAGAAGGTCTCGATATCCTGAGATACCTTCTTGATGAGTTTATGCACGCTCTTCAGGTTATCTGGCGTAGCCTCACCCTCGAAACCGTTTTGGTAAAGATTCCAGAACTTCTTCAGGAATCGGTGGCAGCCGTCGATACCATTGGTATCCCAAGGCTTGCTCTGCTCCACAGGACCCAGGAACATCTCGTAGAGACGCAGGGTGTCAGCACCATACTTCTCGACGATCATATCCGGATTCACTACGTTGAACATCGACTTCGACATCTTCTCGATGGCCCAGCCACACTTGTACTGACCATTCTCAAGGATGAACTCAGCATTCTCATACTCAGGACGCCAAGCCTTGAAGGCCTCGATATCAAGCACATCGGCTGAAACGATGTTCACATCCACATGGATAGGTGTCGTGGTATAATTGTCTTTCAGGCCAAAACTGACGAACTTACCCTTGTCGGCTCCTTCGTCCTCAATACGATACACGAAGTTAGAGCGCCCCTGGATCATACCCTGATTGACGAGTTTCTTGAAGGGCTCATCCTCGCAAGAGTAGCCAGAGTCATAGAGGAACTTGTTCCAGAAACGGGAATAGATCAGGTGACCTGTGGCGTGCTCCGTACCACCTACATAGAGATCCACATTACGCCAGTACTCATCGATATCCTTATTGACGAGGGCTTTCTCGTTCTTGGGATCCATATAACGAAGGTAGTAAGCCGAAGAGCCAGCGAAACCAGGCATCGTGTTCAACTCCAAGGGGAAGACGCTCTTGTTGTCGATCTCGTCTTTGCTCACCACCTTGTCGAACTTCGTATCCCATGCCCACATCTTAGCGCGTCCCAACGGGGGCTCACCCGTCTCTGTCGGCTGGTACTTATCGATCTCAGGCAACTCTAAAGGCAGACACTCCTTGGGGATCATATAGGGCATATCATCCTTGTAATACACAGGGAACGGCTCACCCCAGTAGCGCTGACGGGAGAAGATGGCATCGCGCAGACGATAGTTCACCTTCACACGGCCCAAACCCTGTTCTGTGACGAACTTCTTCGTAGCAGCGATGGCCTCTTTCACGGTGAGACCGTTCAAAGAGAACTTCGCGCTTGCAGAATTACACATGATACCCTCCTTGGCATCATAACTCTCTTCAGAGACATCAGCACCCTCGATCAAAGGAATGATTGGCAAGTTAAAGTGCTTGGCAAAGGCATAGTCACGAGAGTCGTGAGCAGGTACGGCCATGATGGCACCTGTGCCGTAGCCAGCCAGCACGTATTCGGCTATCCAGATGGGTATCTTCTCATCCGTAAACGGGTTGATGGCATACGAGCCAGAGAACACACCCGTCACCTTGTGGTCCATCTG
>JAFRMM010000141.1 GCA_017430675.1 Prevotella sp. | reverse complement strand
GACCGAGCCCGCCCGCATCGTCTCCACCGACAAGAAGGCCCTGAAACTGGGCGGCCTCGTGCTCGCCCTCGACGGCGCAGCCGTGAAGCCCGCCGACGAGGTGGATGCCACGAGGGAGTACGAACTCGTGGCCGCGGAGTAAGGGCGCCGGTGAGACCCCTGCCCCTTTTCACCCCGCCCCGGCCTTACGGCCACCCCGCCCCTGTAGGGGAGGGGGTGGGGGTGGGGTCAGTAATCCCCTCTTCAATTGAAACATCCCCGCCGAAGCCCTCGTCGGGGTTTTTTCTACCCGGAAAAACGTCGTCCGAGACCTCGGCGGCACTCTGACCCACTCGTTCCTCAACGTGTATGACTACCATCGCTATCATTTCCCCATGGCGGGCAAGGTGAAGGAGGTGATGCCCGTTACGAGCATCAACTGGGCTCCTGAGGTCAAGGTCGGGGCAGAGGTCACCAAGGGGCAGGAACTCGGCTACTTCCTCTTTGGTGGAAGCGACTTCGTAATCCTCTTCCAGTCTGGCATTAGTTTCACATTGAAACCTCAGTTGTTCAGCCACCAACTGATGGGTGAGGAACTCGGTCGTCTCACTGCCCCCTGATCATACGGAGCCTCCGTTTGCTGCTATCGTGCCACTATTTTCCGCTACGGAGCCACTATGTGGATGCGCGCGTACTTGTGCACACATTATATAGTTGTTTTTGGCATCCATCCTTAGGGCCAACAGTAGGCGTGCATCTGGTAACTGTAGGCGATAATGTCAGCCTTGGTAAATTAATGCTGATTTGGGAAGGTGGCAGCGGGCTCTTTATGGTTATTTGCACCTTGCCTTTGCCCGTGGTGCTTCTGACAATCAGCAAGGCACGGCCTTTCCACGTCTTGACGGTTGGCGATGTGGTTGGCTCCGTGTCCTTCATGTCGGCAGAGGCAAAGGCTAACAACGTGCCCTTTCCTTTTACTATGGCCTCGCAGGGAATGGCGGCATCAGGGCATACGCGCCCCTGCTTATCTATAACCTCCACGGTGACGAACACCAGGTCTTGCCCATCGTGATTCATAGTCAGTTTGTCTGCCGTCAGACGCAGACGGGCAGGCTCTCCTGCCGTTGCCAGCGTCACGCTCTTGCCGTCAGCCTCGGCACGAAGTTCGCCTGGTTCGTATGGCACGCTGAACACGGCCTTGTATTGGCTGTCTCGGTTTACTTGTCTGGTGCCAATGAGACGGTCGTTAAGATAAAGACTCACCTCTGGCGACTTCGTATAAACCTCCACGTCGATGGGCTTGCCTTCCCATGATGGCCAGTTCCATGACTCCCACGTAGGCCATACACTCCATTGTGTCTCACGGATTGTTCCATGATAGCCGTCGGGCTCACGAACAGCCATGTACAACGACGGCTTATCGCTCCAGAGCATCTCCCGATAATGACTGATGGGCTTGCGCCATCCCGTCACGTCCACATCGCCGCAATAGGCACCGTGCCAGTCGGGTTGCCCACCATCGACATAATGCTCGCCGGGCCGTTCGCCCTTGTAGTAATAGCGTCCTATGCCTGACTCGCCCAGGTAGTCGAGTCCCGTCCAGACAATATCGCCCACAATGTAGGGATAGTCATGCACCTGTGCCCAGTTGCTGAAGGCATCACGCGGATAACTCTCCGTCTGCCAGATGATGCGCTTCGGGTCGCGCTGATGGTCGCTCTCGTGCTTATGGATCATGTAGTTATAACCAACGACGTCGAGCACCTCAGCGTGTGGGTCGTATATCTCCCAGTCGCTGTCCCACGAGCAGAGTGCCTCCGTCACGGGGCGTGTCTCGTCGCACTCCCGTATGGCCTGCTTCAGTTGTCGGGCGGTGGTGATGACACGGATCTCCTTGCGCTCCATCACCTCGTTGCCGATGCTCCAGCAGATGATGCTGGGGTGATTCCTGTCGCGCATCACCATGGCATGGATGTCATCGCGGTAGCAGGAGTCGAGTAGGGTGGAGTAGTCGTAGGGGTTCTTCGCCGTGCGCCAGCCGTCGAAAGCCTCGTCGATGACCAGCATACCTATGGAGTCGCAGGCATCGAGGAAGGCGCGGGTGGTGGGATTGTGTGAAGTACGTATCAGGTTGAATCCAGCCTCTTTCATCAGGCGCACCTTCCTTATCTCAGCCGCATCGAAGGCCATCGCCCCAAGGATGCCGTCATCGTGGTGGACACAGGCTCCGTTGATGAGCAGCGGCTGATCGTTGAGCACGAAGCCCTTCTCTGCGTCAAAGGAGAACGTGCGGATGCCGTATCTCACGGTCTGCTCGTCGATGACTGAACCGGATTCCTTCAGCCCTACTTTCATTTTATACAGATAAGGACTATCGGGCGACCATAATCTGGGGTTTCTTTCTGAACAGGTTGTCGTGACGGTTTTCGTCTGATGGGCAGGAACGGTAACCATCATCTGTCTGCCGCCCACCACAACACTTGCACTTCTGGTGCGGTCTGATTCGTTGGCTACTGTTACCTCTACTTGCACCGTTGCCCTGTCGGCAGAGACATCTTGTGTCGTCACGAACACCCCATTCTCAGCGATATGCAGTGCTGGCATCGTCTGCAACCACACATGGCGATAGATGCCTGAACCTGAGTACCAGCGACAATTGGGCTGCTCAGAGTTGTCAACCTTCACCACGACCTCATTGTCCTTATTCAGATAACGTGTCATGTCAATGGTGAAAGGCATATATCCGTAGGCATGCTGTCCGGCCTTCTGACCATTGACAAAGACCTCTGCCTTCTGATAGACCCCCTCGAAGTGGAGTTTCACAACCTCTCCTTCTGGCTTGGCAAAGGTCTTATGGTACTCGCCCTTGCCGCCTTGGTACCATCCGCCGCCGGTTCCGGTTGCCCCATTCGGAGCATCGGGAGCCGTGTAAATGTCCCAGTCATGGGGCAGGTTGACGCTGATGGTCTTTCCGTTCTGCTGAAACTGCCAACCATCATCGAAGAGATGATTTGTCTGGGCAAGCACTGACTGACTATAAAGGGCACTGACTGCTGTCAATATCCAAATTCTTGTTGACTTTCGTATTTCAAACATAATTGAATTGTTTTTAGTATGATTGCAATATTGCTGCAGCAACTCTGGATAGAGTTTCTTGCCGATGACTGTAACCTTTACTTTATGTTTCATAAGCCATTTCTCTTAAACTATGTTGTAATAACAGGGCAAAGTTAGTGAATTTGCATCATTTTTTTGTATATTTGCACCATAGATTTATGAATGTTTATGAAGTCGATATGATTCAGCAAGTAGAAATAACCCTAAAACCCAAGTCTCGCGGGTTTCATTTAGTGACCAGCGAGGTACTGAGTCAGTTGCCCAAGTTGCCTAAGACGGGCATTATCAACATTTTCTGCAAGCATACAAGTTGCGGGCTGAGCATCAATGAGAATGCAGACCCAGACGTGAGGGTAGATATGGAAACCATCTTCAACCGCCTTGTGCCAGAGAATCGCCCAGAGTATGAGCATACATTGGAGGGTGCTGATGATATGCCAGCGCATGCCAAATCGACTTTGAGTGGCGTTAGCCTGACCATCCCCATCACTAACGGGCGGTTGAATATGGGAACCTGGCAGGGAATCTACTTTTGTGAATATCGGAATTATGGTGGGGCAAGAAGGTTAGTAGTAACAATTGTTGGAGAGTGAGATATGGCATACACTGGAAGATTCGGACTATCTGACGATTTCCGTCGTGAGGAACTGATAAGGGTAATAGAGCATTCCGTTGAGAATCTGACTTTGCAGGAACTCGAAGCCCTGTACTACGATATGTCAACAAAGAACTACATAAACGGTTGATAATGGAATACAAGAAGATAGGCGAAACATACTATATCAGGATGGATCGAGAAGATGAGGTTGTAGCAAACATCCTCGAAGTTTGCACAAAAGAACATATTTGGAATTTCAATACAGTAAGATGAAACTAAAGAAACGAAAAATCAAGTATTCTGCCATATTCTGTCTCTGCTGGTTTGCCTTTTTAGTCATTCTGGTTGATGGAGTTGTGAAATTCCAGACATTGATTGACTATTTCGGTTCATACGCATTAGTAGAGATCACGCTATTATTATTTGTCATTCTGCCTACAATGGCGGTTTACAAATTGACAAAAAATTAAATCGCCTTCGCAGAGAGAATAGGGAAGAAAATAATCTATCCGGAGATAAACGAAGATAAACGAAAAAAAGTAAAATGATAGATATCACCAGTAGTATGTAAGTATCGCGATATGTTATGCCTCGTTCCTCAAGATCGGCAACTGCCTGAGCCGTCCAGAGTACATGTTCGGGAGCCATCGTAAGACCTCAGGCATGGAATACTGGGTACAGGAACGGTGAAACCATCGGATAAGTCAAACTTATTGCACTTTTTTTGCAAAAACTTACAAAATCTTTTGCAGATTTCGAAAATAGTCGTAACTTTGCAGTCGAAATTAACAAGGCTAATCGTGATTGGAATATTCATGAGTTTTTTCAATAAAATCATCAACTGGTATTTCCGCAGGAACAGTCTGCCTTATTGGTGTATTTTGGGTGCAGACCTGATGATCCTGTTGCTGTCAGGAATCCTGAGTTATTGGATATTCAACTATCGTGCGGACGTGCTGGAGGATTTTGTCCCCCTGATGCTCACACTGCTGTTTTACGTGATCCTCAGTGTGATAGGCATCCGGATTTTTCATACTTATTCCGGCATCGTGAGGTTTTCCTCGTTTGTTGACTTGCAAAGGGTGGCCTATGCCAATCTGCTGTCGCTGTTCCTGGCCTGGGGAGTACATTACTTGTTTTATGAATGGTGTCCTGACTGGATGCTCAGGTTGAACACCAGGCATCTGGTGGTGATGTTCCTGATTGCCACATTGCAGATGTGGGGATATAGGGTGTTGGTAAAGACCTTGTTTGACATCAGCACTTCCGACTCACGCGCCTTGAAGGTGCTAATCTATGGTGCCATGTCAGGAGGCGTGGGTCTGGCCAAGAACATCCGTTCTCAGCGGCCGAAGAAATTCCAGTTGCGAGGATTTATCTCCCGCGATCCCCGTGCCAAGCACATGTTGCTGATGGGCGTGAAGGTATGGAATGAGAATGAGGACGATCTGGAAAACGTGATTGACCGTGAGAGCATTGAGGCAGTGCTCGTCAGTCCGCTCAAGGGTAATGACTTCCGTAATGATCAGGCCTTGCAGGACTTGCTGATCAGCAAGGGCGTGAAGATCTTCATGGCACAGAACGTGAAGGAAATGCCGATGGACGGCAGTTTAGACGACACAGAACCGTTTAACGTGCAGATGAAGGAGGTGAGCGTCGAAGACCTGCTGCCCAGGGATGAGATACAGGTAGATATGGGTTCGCTGGCCGAGATGCTCGAGGGGACGAAGGTCCTGATCACTGGCTCTGCCGGATCCATAGGAGCAGAACTGGTGAAACAGGTGGCGCGCTTCAATCCGGAGGCTATGATGCTGATCGACCAGGCAGAGACGCCCCAGCACGATATCCGTCTGATGATGGAGAAGAATTTCCCGGATATGAAGGCTACAACCGTTGTCACAAGTGTGTCCGACGAGTCTAGGATGGAGGCCGTATTCAAAGAGTTCAGGCCTGACTATGTGTTCCATGCTGCGGCTTACAAGCATGTGCCGATGATGGAGGATAATCCCTCTGAGGCCGTGGTCAACAATATCTATGGCACGAAGGTGGTGGCCGATCTGGCAGATAAGTACGGCGTGAAGAAGTTCGTGATGATATCTACAGACAAGGCCGTGAATCCAACGAACGTGATGGGCTGCTCGAAGCGTATCTGTGAAATCTATGTCCAGAGCCTTGGCCGACGGTCAAAGACACAGTTCGTGACAACGAGATTCGGAAATGTGCTGGGCAGCAACGGAAGTGTGATACCCCTGTTCAGGGAGCAGATCAAGAACGGCGGCCCTGTGACTGTGACTCATCCAGACATTATCCGTTACTTCATGCTTATCCCGGAGGCCTGTAAACTGGTGCTGGAGGCCGGTACGAAAGGCCATGGCGGCGAAATCTTCGTGTTCGACATGGGACAGCCTGTGAAGATTGCCACTCTGGCTCAGAGGATGATCAACCTCTCTGGTGCCAAGAACGTGCAGATCAAATACACCAGTCTGAGGGATGGTGAGAAATTGTATGAGGAGGTATTGAACGACAAGGAGAATACTCTGCCCACATTCCATAAGAAAATCCGTATTGCCAAAGTCCGCGAGTATGATTTCGACGAGGTATGCCGTGAAATAGACGAGTTGTTTGAGATCTCTAAGCATTACGACAATATGGCAACAGTGAAGAAGATGAAGGAAATCGTGCCAGAGTATAAGTCGAAGAACTCTGTCTATGAGGCACTGGACATAGAAGAATCAAAGTGATATTATTTTCTGTGTCGTGTACAATTTTTTTTAGTTTTTATTTTTTATTTAAGATTATTTTTGTATCTTTGCACCGTCTTCACATAAAAGCGGTGCTGTCAAGCAGAAGCGGGAGGTGGGGATACATTTATGAGAAAGTGTCTACAAGGACGCTTTGATCTTTGACGGTCTGAAGTCTCGCAAACTCTGAACCCTTGTCAAAAGCAAAGCAATAGTAGATGCTCATGGGTATGTTGAATACGTACCACACATTGTGTCTTTCTTGAAAAGGAAAAGACCTCTGAGGTGTATTTGCATACAGTGTGTGGGCTTCTGCGTTGCTCGTTTCGACAAGGATGGGCAATGCGAGACGCCAAGACCGTAGGACGAGCGACTGGTACAGCAACCCACACTTTTTTGTAACATGTACCAAATTATTCAAATGAGATGAATCCGTCCTGACATCTGGGGCTGCTGAAAGGACATAAAGACTTTTTGTCAATGAAAAAGTTTTCGCGTCTTTGGGTATTCCTCGTGTGGAGCATCCTAACCAGTACAGGACTTACCTCCTGTCTTTCTGGTGACTTTACCGGGTTAAACGGAACTGAGGAGAATGGCGGCAACGGTGGCAACGGAGGCAATGGAGGTGGCTCCGGCAGCGGTGGCGGCTCTGGCGATGGCACCAACAACTATCAACAGAGTTTCCAGAGAGAATTCGGCGATATCAGTCCGTCACAGAACTGGAACATGTCTGAGCAGTCGGGAGTGACGGTGACAACCCCAACAGCATCTACAATTTATATATATGGTACGCGCGAGTCTGTCTCCAACGGTTCTGGTTTGTTGGCAGTATTCTATAATATCACAGGTACACAGACTCTTTCGTTTGAAAAGCCAGAGGGCATGAGTGACTTATACGTTGTCATCAGTAACGATAACGGCACCATTGGGAAAAAGGTGACTGCCGGGGACGCTGTTTCTTTCTCGGCAACAGGGGAAATCGACCTGACCAAGTCTATTACCTCCGACACAAGGACTATAACAGCCGACCCCACCATTCTTCAGTTGCTCCCCGATGGCACCAACAATCAGGGAAAGATGACACAGAACTCACAGTTTGTCTCTGACGGCAACGTTATCACCGTGACGCCCGTTTACAGTAATTGCTCGTACACCAATACCATCGGCATCTATGTTCAGGGTACTACAATGAAGGAATATGACCTATGGACAAAGACGACGAACTTCACCAGCGGTACGCAGCAGTTGCCCACGTTCAGTATCATACTGCCTGCTGGTGCCGTTTATGGGTTCTACATCAAGAATACCCAAGGAACCTTCTACTCCAACATGACTATGAATAAGAACAATGCCAAGGCTGCCAGTACGCTGACCGTCAATGACAAGACCTATATCGCTTTCGAGGACATGCCTCTGAATGGTGATATGGACTACAACGACATGGTGATCAGGGTGACGCCTCCCCTGACAATGACAGACAACGACCCTAACGAATGGCTCATCGCCGCGGAGATTGACGAAGCCCCCTGTGACTATGACTTCAACGATATCGTCTTCAGTATCTCCTACGTAAAGGGACAAAGTCAGATACACCTGACCATGCTGAACACTGGCACA
Organism: Prevotella sp.; assembly: GCA_017430675.1. Next base: position 4,107 of record JAFRMM010000141.1, on the reverse strand, counting down.
ACGCAAAAAGCCTATCTGTACCTCGGCGACAATCTTATCGGTGAGATCCATGAGTGGATTGGTAAGTACATTGACATCACTGACGATTTTGACATCACGACTAATATGGGTGGCTTCAATGTAAGGACAAACAACAATGGCTACTCACCAGCCAGCAGCGGTGAGGCACCCCGTTTCCTGCTCATCGACGATAGCCGGTGGCAATGGCCCGATGAAGGGGTAAACATCAGCACCGCATATCCGGATTTCAAGAATTGGGTCAGCAATCCGAAAACCCAGTGGTATGTCAGTGCCGGGAGCGTGATTGACGACAAGAGCACGCCAGACCAGAACATTGACAACTCGGACGATCCCGTCAACAGTGAAGGTGGGAATGGATCCTACAACGCCTCTATCAACTTTGGGGACAAGACGCTGAACACCAGTTATGTCAACTGGTTCTGGGCCGCCGCCGATGACTATCCGTATGACGAGAATCACGAATATCGCGACAGCCAGGGGGTCTTACATCGCTACGACGGGCACGACTATCACATTATCTTCTCCTCATACGACCTCATCAAGATGATGGACGCCATGTATTTGAACGAGGGGACATTCGACATTCCAAATGAGGTAACGACAATCACCGTCATGTGGGAAGAGAAGAAGGCAAGCGAACTGCCCTCAGGCACCTATAAGGGCAAGCAATTCAGCATGCACATCAGGAATGAGCGCCAGGCAGGCACCTCCTACTATTTCGGCTATATGCCAGACTCGTATGAATTCTCCTCCTACCCGGAAGCGACCATGAGCCTCACAAGAGACGGGGACAACTACATCCTGACTATTGACAACCTGACGCTGAGAGGAGGGGCACTTGATAGCAATGAACATGAAATCGATCCGAAATACTACACCGGCATTTCCTTCTCATATAAGGGTCCATTACCCAAAATAGCAGACAAGTATAATGCTTTTATATCCTATTAAACCGAACAACTATCAATAACAAGTAAAGATATGACACATTGGACAATGAAATTCCTGACGGCACTGCTGACATTTATCAGTACGGCTATGCCTTCACAGGCAAGGAACAGAACACTGCTGCTGACCCGTGACGGCTCGTTCTACGATGTAAAGATTGAGAAAATCTCCGGAAATCGCGTCACTTTCTTCAACAACCGTCGGAAGGCGCAGGGAAAACTGAAGGTTTCTACAAGATTCATCTATGCCGTACTTGACGAGAAGGGCTCCAATGTATTCTTTGACGAAGACGGTCGTCAGAGAATCGTACCAGCAGGTAACAACAACATGGAAGGGACTATTCTCTTCCTGAAGAATCACAAGTTCTTTCCTGTTTATGACTTGCGGATTGACGATGAAGGCTTGTTCTACAGAGTCTCAGCCGATCAGCATGCACAATACTACAAAATGGAACGCGAGAAGGTGTTCATGGTGAAGCATGAAGACAAACATGTGACACTCTTCACTTCCAAATACGGACATGCACTTAATGCCGTCCTTGCACCACCTGTGGAAAATTCGGAACCAGTCTCTCGTATTGATGTCGCCGCCAGTGACTTCCGTCCGGCACCCGAGATGGAGGCCAGGGCCTTAGTGGACTCCATATACCGGATCAATCCATATACGCTTTACAAGCCGGGCATCATGCTGGAGTACAACCTCCAGAAGGAGGGCTTCCTTGATGATCTGCACCGTGTCACTTATATCAAGACACAGGTCTCCGACCTCAGGGTGAAGGACGGTATGCTGACTCCCTACGTCATGCAGATGATTTATAACGACGATTATGGAAAAGTGAAGGGCGTGCCAACAGATTACTATGAATCTTTGTTCCCCGTACAGATTGATGCTAAAGGTTATTATCACCTGACGCACGATATCATGCAGGACTTGATGCAGGTGAATTACCACAAAGGCTTTGGCGTACTTATTCCAGGTGACCTGAAGGCTGGCATGAGACTGCCTTGTAGCACACTAACCAGTGTGGGAAAAACGTTCAGTGGCAAGCCTGTTACTTTGGAGTCAACCTATCGTGAGTGGCATGTGGTAGGTGAAACAGCCATGAGGACGGCTGCTGGATATTTTAATTGTATGAAACTGCGTGGTCTGGTCTATGAGCGTCAAAACGGCAAGGCTGACAAGGTTTACAAAGTTGCATGCTATCTGGCCAAGGGCATAGGAATCGTCTGTTATGACGCACTCCTATTGGACGGCAAGGAGACACAGCCGCTCACCTTGAGCCTGAACAGAATGCAGGATAATTCAAATAAGAACATCAACAAATAAAAAAATAGTAGGTATGAAAAAGAAGATTTTATCAGTATTTTCAGTTTTTATGCTGAGCATGAATGCAAATGCACAAGTAGTGATCTCTAATGATTTCGGAACCCCCGTAGGAAATGCAGATGACCTGAACTCTGATGTCAGTTGGCGTTGGAACGATGATTATCACCGTGCTGCTAACAGTTTCAATATTTATGATGACGATTACGGCTATGATTATGATGAGCCTTATATCTATGTAGGAGCATCATGGTATCTCGACAAGGGCGCGAATGTGTTTGGCATAAACGCCGGTTATCAGGGATGGAACCATCTGGGGGGCGAGTTTAATATTATTACTGATGAGACATTTAAAAATGCCTGGGACTTCAACCTGAATGCCAACTACTCCTTTGGTATCTGGAAAACAGGTAGCAGTATGGGTATGCTGACATTTGCTATCGGCCCATCGTATTATATGTACAAGACTCCCCAGAAGACAGACGGACAGGTTGATCTCATCGTCGATCCCCGCCTCTGCGTCCGTGTAAACCACATTGTCATTACGGCAGGTTATCAGCAGCGTTTCAGGAAGTTCAAACTCACTAAGGAATACACGGCTGATCCCATGTTCCACCTAGGAGTAGCCTATTGTTTCTAGAATCTTAAAGGATAAAAGTAATCCCCGCTCATCACTGAGCGGGGATTTCTTTTTGTTATGTTTTGTTATGCCTGTTTGTCGAGTTCTGCGAGGTTCTCGGCGATCATCTCGTCAGTGACCGTGTAGTTCTGGAGGTCACCCTTGATGAAGGATTCGTACGACGGCATGTCGATCAGACCGTGCCCTGAGAGGTTGAAGAGGATGACTTTCTCCTCGCCAGACTCCTTGCATTTGTTGGCCTCGCGGATCGTGGCTGCGATGGCGTGACAACTCTCGGGCGCAGGGATGATACCCTCTGTACGGGCGAAGAGCATACCAGCCTCGAAGGTCTCGAGTTGTGGGATATCGACACCATACATGTAACCGTCCTTGATCAGTTGGCTGATGATCATGCCGGCACCGTGGTAGCGCAGGCCACCAGCGTGGATGTTGGAGGGCTTGAAGTTATGGCCCAGGGTGTACATCGGCAGCAGCGGGGTATAGCCGGCCTCGTCGCCGAAGTCGTAGCGGAACTGGCCGCGTGTGAGTTTCGGACAACTGTCGGGCTCTGCAGCGATAAACTCCGTGTTCTTGCCCTCCAGGATCTTATGACGCATGAAGGGGAAGGAGATACCGCCGAAGTTGGAACCACCGCCGAAGCAGCCGATGACGATATCGGGATACTCGCCAGCCATCGCCATCTGCTTCTCAGCCTCCAGACCGATGATCGTCTGGTGCAGACCTACGTGATTCAGCACGGAGCCGAGTGTGTATTTACAATTAGGCGTGGTCGTTGCCAGTTCGACAGCCTCGGAGATGGCTGTTCCCAGAGAACCGCTATGCGTGGGATCCTTCGTCAGGATATCCTTACCGGCACGGGTGGACATCGAAGGCGAACCCTCCACGACTGCACCGAAGGTACGCATGATCGAGGAGCGGTAGGGCTTCTGCTGCATGGTGATCTTCACCTGATAGACGGCACAGTCGAGGCCGTAGATCTTGGCAGCATAACTCAGGGCTGCACCCCACTGGCCGGCACCCGTCTCCGTGGTGACATTCGTCGTGCCCTCCATCTTGGCGTAGTAGCACTGGGGCAGGGCGGAGTTGATCTTATGAGAACCTAGCGGGTTGGTGGATTCGTTCTTGAAGTAGATATGGGCAGGCGTACCCAGAGCCTCTTCGAGGGCGTAGGCACG
>JAFRMM010000140.1 GCA_017430675.1 Prevotella sp. | reverse complement strand
CCGTTACGGAATACCTGCGACATCATGTGGGTAGAGAGCGCGTTTACGCAGCTTACACCCACACCATGCAGACCACCAGACACCTTGTACGAGCCCTTGTCGAACTTACCACCAGCATGCAGCACAGTCATAACGACCTCGAGGGCCGACTTGTGCATCTTCTCGTGTTCATCGACGGGAATACCACGTCCGTTGTCCTGTACGGTAATGGAGCCGTCTTCATTGATGGTTACCTCGATGTGCGTGCAGTAGCCTGCCATCGCTTCGTCGATAGAGTTATCGACGGTTTCGTTAACGAGGTGGTGGAGACCCTTCTCACTGATGTCTCCGATATACATGGCTGGGCGTTTACGCACAGCCTCCAGTCCCTCAAGTACCTGAATATTACTTGCGGAATAGTTCTGTTCTTGGTTCAGTTGTTCTTCTGTCATTTTCTTGTATTTTGCTAATTGGTTGCAAAGGTACTAAAAAAATCTCAGATAAACATAGTTTATCTGCTAAAAAACTACAAAAAATAGCCGCAGTCCTTCGGGGCTGCGGCTAAACCTATGTTGGATGTCTATTATCCCAACTTGTTGATGTGCTGTGCAAGGCTTGACTTCAGGTTGGCGGCCTTGTTCTTGTGGATGATGTTGGTCTTTGCCAACTTGTCCAGCATCTTCTGCACCTTCGGATACAGGGCAGCAGCCTCTTCCTTGTTAGTCATGGCGCGGAGTTTGCGCACAGCGTTACGCATCGTCTTTGCGTAGTAGTGGTTGTGAAGTGCCCGCTTCTCTGTCTGGCGGATTCTCTTCACGGATGATTTGTGGTTTGCCATTTTTTAATTTTGAATTTGAATGATTAATAAAGCTTGTGGGTCTTACGCCTCTACGGCTGCCCTGGGCGGACCCTTTTCAGGACCCTCCGCCACCTTGTCCCAGTCGCCCGGTAGCACTTGGCTGTGCAGATGGCGGATTTAATTTTGGTAGTCCGTAGGAGAGTCGAACTCCTCTTTAGAGAATGAAAATCTCTCGTCCTAACCGATAGACGAACGGACCGTCTTCGCAAAATGCGGGTGCAAAGGTACTGCAAATTTTCCAATTGGCAAAATATTCTTAAAGAAATTTGCTCTTTTCCATCAACTTTTCAATTTTCGCTTCTCACTTCTCACTTCTTTTTCGTACCTTTGTGCCGTATGTTGACGAAAACACAGGCGATTGTACTGCATTCCCTCAAGTATGGTGAGACCCGACTTATTGTCGATATGTTCACCAGGAGTCATGGACGGCTGTCGTTCATCGTCAGCATCCCGAAATCAACGAAGTCGAAGGTGAAGAAACAGTTGTTCCAGCCGTTGACATTGCTGGAGATCGAGGCTGATGTGCGGCCCAAAGTTCAACTGCAGAAGATCAAAGACGTACGACTGGCCTCCCCGTTCTCTTCCATCCCCTTCGAGCCGCAGAAACTGTCGATCTCGTTCTTCGTGGCCGAGTTCCTGTATTATGCCCTGCGTTCCGAGCAGCAGAACGTGCCACTGTTCGACTATATTGTCAATAGTATCCAGTGGCTGGACAGTCAGGCAGACCGTTTCGTCAATTTCCATTTGGTTTTCCTGATGCGCCTCAGCCGCTTCCTCGGTTTCTATCCGAACTTAGACGACTATGTCGCTGGCGATTATTTCGACCTCCGCGAGAGCGTCTTCTGCGCCGTTCCTCCCCTGCATCGTGATTTCCTCCAGCCTGAGGATGCGGAGAAGGTGCAACTGATGATGCGCATGGACTACCCCACGATGCATCTTTTCCGCATGTCCCACCAGGAGCGCAACCGCCTTCTTGACGTCGCCCTGACCTATTACCGACTCCATCTCACGGATTTCCCTGAACTGAAGTCGGTAGCGGTATTACAGGAGTTGTATCAGTAAATGTTAGTTACAGATTAGTGCATACGGGGTTCACTTCACTGGCTCCGCTGTGTGCAATTTATCCATTTCCACGTCAGGCTTGCTTCTTGGCAGACTGAGCAACGGGAACACTCTCTACGATGATCTCAGGATGCTACTGGAATATATCAAAGATATTTAGTTGTTTTATTCGTTGTGTTGGGATGGTGTAGGATCTTTTCTTTTTCTCTTCATTCGTATTTAATTGCTCTATATCCGAAACAAGTCCTTCTATATCATATTCCTCACCTGTATATTTCATTTTGAAAAATGAATCCAGCCGTTCTATATACTTTTCAGGGGCATCTTTGTAGTTCTTTATTCGTTTATATACTTCCTTAATATAATATTTCTCTCGTTCCGTTAAAAGAGTCAAATCAACAACCATCCCCTTATTCAGGTCATTTGGTTCAAACTTAACAAGGCCATTGCCGTATTGACGGGAATTGTCAAGGAATATTTGCTTTGCAACAGAAGTGAGAAGATATGCAAATAACACATCTGTTTCTATTATTCCGTTGTTATATACACAATGGAACGTTGTTAGATTATGGACATTAGCCTCATTTCGCACAAAACGCAAACCACTTCGATTAAAAACAGAAACCCATATTGGGGATGGTGGCCGATTTTCTATGGCATACCAAGGGGTACGACTAGCAGTAAGATAACGTTTATCGATGTCTTGCTGCTTTCCTAATTCCAAATATTCTTTTACAGGGGGGTCTGCATTGTCTGCGCAGGCATTAAGCAGATAAACGTTTTTATTATCATTGGCCAATGATAAGAAATCGTCCGAGGTAAAAAACGGTGTCTTCACATCCTGGGAATGGCAGATGCAAGGCAAAACGTATTTTTCTCTTATATTGAAATCGTCAAGTTTTGACTGATTAAGAGTGAAGAAGTCGTTTGCACCTGTTGCGATTCCCCTGGATACTTTTGCGAATGTGTTAAATGGCACAAGATGCAGATATTTAGAGGCATTTGTCTGCTCATAATATTGCTTCCATTTTATGGTAACATCAAGATTCTTGGGTGCAAATGACTGGAATCTGTTATAACATGTGCTAAGATCTGAGATATTCTTTATTGTTGAAAACCGAATGCTGTCTGTACGGTCATTCTTTTCACAAAACAAAATGGAAGCGGTAGTTAGGGCATCATCAAAAGCACACTCTTTAAAATCTACTATTATCACGTGTTTTAAAGTGTTTGTTTTGATAAGGGCTCTTTTGACTTCTACACCATAGTCCGAGTTTAAAAACTCTGACGGTATAATATATGCCAATCGTCCGCCTTTATTCAATTGCGATAGGGATTTCAGAAGAAACAAGGTGTATATATTGGTAAAGCCATTTAGGCTTATACCCAAATGAGAGTTTACATCCGATACATAATATGTATTATTATAATCGTGAAATTTCAAGTAAGGAGGATTGCAAATGATACCATCGTACTTGTCATCCCATGATGATTTCAAATAATCTTGTTTATGAATAGAGACGTTTTTTTTCAAAGATGAGAAATTGGCTTGAGCAGCACTTAACACCTTGTCATCAATATCATATCCAGTTACTTTTATGTCCTTATTTATTTTCAACAGAGAATGACAGAAAACACCCAAGCCAAAAGCCGGGTCTAAAATATCTGCGCACTTGTGAGAATTATAGAGTACCCAACTTGCCATAAAATCGGATATCTCCTCTGGCGTAAAGAATTGGGCATATTTCTTTCTGTGTGCAATTCCGACGTTTTCTGAATATTCTTTGTTTGATATCATAAGTCACAATTGAACAGATGGTCAAAATTCGTTTTATCGAGACATGCCTCTCCACCTTCAAACTTCACATAAAACAAGAGACGTCCCTTATTCAGTTCTTTCCTTACGCTTTGATGGTTTGGTTCAATTAGGGCTTTTGTCACTAAGCAGATACCATCTTGTGAAGGAATCTTGATGGTCGTTTTATTTTGGTTTTTTGTATCTTGCTCTACAAAGTATCTTTCATCTTCCAACTCAGGATTGGAGATAAGTTCAAGAATCTGTTTAAATGAGATTCCATATACTTTATCGAAAAAGACTTGTACATAATAATGGGGCACGTTATAAGTCATGATCCATTTGCGTACCACTTTTAAGTCTTCAACCTTAGGAGTTATAGAAAGCGTGTTTCTTTTTTGAATGATTTTCAAACACTTCTTTAAGTCTGACAAGAGAGAAGACAAGTCTTGAAGACGTTGCGATGATCTCCAAGTAGGCACACGGAATTCTATACTTCTGACTGAAGTCTCGTCAAGTTGATGAAGTATGTTTATCAATTCTGGGCGCTTATCATCCAAAAGGTCTTTGTAGTTACCCAGAATCATATCCCTTAGCATAATGGCCTGTTTGGTGTTATCTGCAATAATCTTATTGGCTTCTTGCATGTATTTATCTATGAGGAAAGAACTGGAACGTATTTCTATCCCTGCTATGGCCTTTGTTACGTATTCACCAATCTCGCAACTGTCCTTCTTGCTAATGTCTGTTCCTAAGTGACTATCAAAATCTTCTTTCTTGAAAAGTAATATGTCAGGTCGTTTTCCAATGGTATCCAGTTCTTCTTGGTACTTGTTGAAGAAATCGTCAAATCCAGTATCGCCAGCAACCAAATCGTCAGACTTACCGTATCTTACTGCAACGATATTTGAAGAATTGTCATTTATCGCTCTGAAAATGACATCTTCAGCCCAGTCACCCTGCTGCTTATTTGTGATAAATTCCGAATTTGCTTGAGTTGGCATCGAGGCTTCGCTGCGTGGCTCATCAAAGTTGACGAGACCACTATGTATTTCTTTACATAAGTCGTTAATGATTTCCCGATATTCTTTCATACTATTATTACCTTTCGACGTTGCAAAGATATAAATAAAAAATGAGAATAATCACTATTTCTTTTTTTTTCTTGAGAAAAACTCAAAAATATGGATTGGCTGGTTATGGTTGTTGTCCATTATGTGAAACAGAATATGATAAAAGCAAAATGATTTTTCCTTTCAGCCGAAGGGTAAGGGGTTGGTATTCAGCAGGATCGGCTGAAAGGCCTTTTCGGTAGCGGGGAGATGGTGCTGGAATGGTGGGAGAGAGCATGGGTTTGATGGTAGGGATGGTGGATGGGATTTCTACGGAACTACGGGGTGGTAATTTGACAATTGTCAGACGATCGTCTGACAATTGTAGAAAGAACGTTTGACAATTGTCAAACGACTGACTAGTGCCTCTACAGGAAATTGATGTAAGGCCGCAGGGGAAAAAGAAGGCTCCCTATAAACTTTCGGAAATGACCTCAAATTTGTGGGCTATTTTGCTGATTTTCAGTGTATTTTGATATTATCTTTGCACCCGGAAACGAGATTAAAAACATATTCAAAACATGAATTAAATCACATTTATAACATTAACTAAGTCACATTCAAAACAAACAACTATGATGAATGCATTGAAAGGTTTTCGTGAGGTGCTGAACAATAGTACGTACCTCGCAGAGTTGAAGGAACAGAACGGACTGCTGCGTCAGGAGATCACAGAAATGGAGAAACTCCGGGAGGCGGACCGCGAGAAAATGAAGGCGGAGGTAGAAACTGAGAAGCAGAAACAGAAGTCCGACAAGGAGGCGAAGTACCGTGAGCGGCAGATGGCCTACCTGCGTCCGCAGTACGAGATGAAGGATTATGTACGCGCGACGTGGGAGATGCGCCACAACGTGGTGACGGATGTCTATGAGTACCGTCGGCGCTCATTAGCCAAAAACACGGATGGGGAGCCGACGGCAAGTGGACGAGAGACAGTTTCGTCCCGCGTTACGGAGGAGCCTTGGAAAATCATCGACAGGCGGGAGTTGAACTCGATGACCAATGAGGTGGCGGATGCGGGGATCTTCTGCCTGGACAGTCAGGTGAAGCGCTTCGTGGAGTCGGAGTTCGCTGAGGACTACCACCCTGTGACCGCCTATTTGAATAAGGTACGCGGGACATGGGACGGCACGACGGACTATGCCGACGACCTGTTGCGCCGTGTGTCGTCGGATCCGTATTTCCTGCGGCTGGGGCGCATCTGGCTCCGTGGGGTGGTGGCGCAGTGGCTCCACAGGGATCCGATGCACGCCAATGCGGTGATGCTGCTGATCGTGTCGCCCCGGCAGGGACTTCACAAGAGCACGTTCCTCCGCGAACTGCTGCCCGCGTCGCTCCGCGACTACTATACCGACGACTTCTCACTCTCCGTGAAGGGCAATGCCCAGCGGAAGATGGTGGAGTTCGCGCTGATCAACATGGACGAGTTCGACAAGGAGCCTCGCAAGAAGATGCCTGAACTGAAGTCGCTGATGCAGACGCTGAAGCCCAGTTTCATCGGGGCCTATAAGAAGAACTTCAACCGTCTGCCGCGCATCGCCTCGTTCGTGGGGACGAGCAACCGCCGTGAGTTGCTGACGGATCCCACGGGCTCGCGCCGTTTCCTGGTGGTGGAGCCTGAGGGGCTCATCAACGTGGAGGGTATCCATCACGACCAACTCTATGCCCAGTTGGTCCAGGAGGTGGAGAGCGGTGAGCCCTGTTTCTTCTCGAAGGCCGACGAGCGCGAGATGGAGGAGCATAACCGTCCCTACCGTGTGCTGTCGCCCGTGGAGAAACTGGTGAAGACGTTCTTCCGTCAGGCCGAGGAGGGCGAGGACTGCTGGTCGCTGAGTGCGGCGGACATCATCAAGGATCTGTCCAGTCATAACCGTGCGCTGTTGCGCGACATGTCACAGTCGGAGATGGGTAAGGTGATGAACCGTCTGGGCTGGAAGCCGGAGCACACGGAGTACGCGAATGTCTATCGTGTGGTGAAAAGGTGAGAAAAGAACCCCTTCAGCGGGGGCGGCTGTCAATCAGGCAGTTAGGCCTCGGCTGAAGGGATTCTGCATTTTGGGAACGGAATATTATTCAACGCCTACGCGATGGTAATAATAGGTATTTCCCTGCTTGGTGCGGGTGAACTTGGCATACTCGCCCTCCACCAGTTGGTTGCAGATCTGGTTGGCCTTGTACTTCGACAGGCCGAACAGCGACTGCAGGGTGCGCTCCGTGAAGGCGTGACGCTTCTTGCAGTAGTCCGTCATCCTGACGATGATATCCGTCATCTTCAAAGGCAGCGAACCATTGTTTTCCCTGCGCTCGAAATAGACCTCTGCCGTACGGACCCGTTTGTTGAACTCTTTGTCGGGCGTGAAGCCGATGCCCTCCACCTCCAGTTGTCGGGCGGTGATGGCCCCAGGGTCTGTGACGTACTTCTGCTTCGTCCTGACTTTCAGGTAGAACGTGCCGAGGCCCTTGATATGTACGTCGCGCCCCGCCAGCAGTTGCTCGGGAATCTCGTCCATCAGGGTCTTCGTCACCAGCGCATACAGTCCCTCGGAGATGATCGTGTAGTCGCTGATATGCTCAATGAAGTCCTTCTCCTTCATCACCCGGCTGATGCGGCGGGCATGATAGGTGGTCTCGCCGCCACGCGGGTTGGGTGTCTCGTGTACCTCGTACTCTATCCGATGACCTTTCCTCTCTTTGGGCATATTCGTGTGGTTTTAGGAGAAGAACTTGATGGTGCCCTGTACGGGATCGGGTGCGGCGACGGGCGCATCGTTCGTGTCCGTCGTGTCCTCACCGCCAGCCTGGCTGTTGATGCTGTCGAGGATCTCGCGGGTGCGCTTATAGGTCGGCGTGGATTCCACGGCGGAGATCACGTCGTCGTTGTCGAGATCCTCGGGGCGGAAGAGGTAGATGTTCGGACGGCGCTTGTAGCGGCGCGTGGTGCCCTCGCCGCCATAGTAGCGGTTGCGGCGGTCCTGGCGCTCGGCGGCCTTCTCCTGTTCGGCGGCGATGCGGTTGAGGTCTTCCTGGCTCTGTTTCTTCAGGTGGGTGTTCATGCCATCGACGTTCTCGATGCCGAAGCCCGTGGCGAGGATGGTCACCTTCACCTTCTTGCCCAGTTCGAGGTCGGTGGCGAGACCCCACTTGATCTCGAAGTCGTTGCCGAACTTCGCCATGAAGTCGTTCACGTCGTTCATCTCCTCCATCATCAGCGAGGTCTGGCCGTCCTTCGAGCCGGCGAACGAGATGGAGAGCAGGATCTTCTTCGAGTTGAAGATATCGTTGTCGTTGAGCAGCGGGGAGTTCAGGGCATCGTCGATGGCTTTCTTCACGCGGCCCTCGCCCTCACCGTAGCCAGTGGACATGATGGCCACGCCACCGTCCTTCAGCACGGTCTTTACGTCGTTGAAGTCGAGGTTGATGAGGCCGTGGACGGTGATGATCTCCGCGATCGACTTGGCGGCCACGCTCAGCGTGTCGTCGGCCTTGCCGAAGGCATCGAGCACCGACAGTTCGGGATAGATCTCGCGCAGGCGCTCGTTGTTGATGACCAGCAGGGCATCGACATGCTTCGACATCTCTTCCACGCCGTCGAGGGCCTGGTCGATTTTACGGTCACCCTCAAAGCGGAAGGGAATGGTGACGATACCGACGGTGAGGATGCCCAGTTCTTTCGAGACACGGGCGATGACGGGGGCTGCACCTGTGCCGGTGCCGCCGCCCATACCGGCGGTGATAAAGGCCATGCGGGTGCCGTCGCTGAGCATGTTGCGGATATCCTCGATGCTCTCCTCGGCGGCCTGACGGGCCTTCTCGGGCTTGTTGCCCGCACCGAGTCCCTCCTTACCCAACTGGAGATGTACGGGCACGGGGGAGTCGTTGAGTGCCTGGTTATCCGTGTTACAGAGCACGAACGTCACGTCGTGGATGCCCTCACGGTACATGTGGTTCACGGCATTGCCGCCGCCGCCACCTACACCAATCACTTTGATGATGCTGTGTTCCTTCTCCGGTGCTCCGAAGTCAAGGATCTGGATGTTATTATTGTTGTCTGTCATAATTCTTTGAAATTTAAATGATTTGCTAGGAATTTCTAGGATAACCTAGGATTTCCTAGGATGTCCTAGGATTTATTCTTCTTCTTCCACCATTCCCTTGATGAACTTGGCTGCGCCTTTCTTGAATTTGTTCCAGCGGCTGTTCTCCTTGCGGATGCGCTCTTCTTCCTCTTTCCGCTTGGCCTCCTGCTCGGCTTTCTCGCGCTCTTCCTCCTCTTTCTTGCGGCGGATCTCCTCATCGGCCTGTTCCTTCTCGCGCTGGGTGCGGATCACGCCAGGGTCGGTCTCGGTGGCCTGGCGCGGTTTGCGGTCGGCAGCGACGGGCGCAGCGGGCTTCTGAGGACCGAAGAGGTCGCCGTTGGGATCGACAGCCTCGCCGGCACAGTTGATGTCGCCCTTGGCCAGAAGTCCCAGCACGGTGTTCATCATGCCGTTGTTCGACTTGATGAGATCGTTGTTGGAGACGATGGTCTGCGTGACGGTCTTGGCCACGCGGATCTTATCGACATGCGTGTGGTTGGCGAAGGCCTTCTCGATGTTCTTCATGTTCGAGCCGCCACCAGTGAGGATGATACCGCCTAACAGTTTGTCGTAGTACTCGGACGGGATCTGGTACCATACGTTCTCGATGATCTCCTCCAGACGGCCCTCGACGATCTCGATGAACTTGCGGCTCTCGATCTGGCGCTCGGGATCGATGGCGTATTTCATCTCGTTGTCGATCTCGCTGTTGTCGGTGAAGGCCGAGGCGTACTTGAGTTTCATGCGCTCTGCGTCGGTCTCCTCCATCTGGAGGGTGGCGATATCCTTGGTGATGTTATTGCTGCCAAGGGGGATCACGGCGAGGTGGCGGAGGATATTCTTCGAGAAGACGGACACCGTCGTCGTGTCGGCTCCGAGATCGACGAGTGCACAGCCGGAGCGTCTTTCCGCCTCCGTCAGCACACTGTCGGCCAGGGCAAGTGGGGCGAGGTACATCTCGGCCACGTTGATGCCAGCCGTCTCGAAGCACATGTTCAGGTTCTTATAGAACGACTTCCGCTCCAGGATGTTGAGGAAGTTGCCTTCCAGATGCGTGGCCTGAATGCCTACGGGATCGAGTTGGAGTTGGCTGCCCACCTTGTATTCCTGGACGGCGGCATCGAGAATCTCCTGATCCTGGTAGGTCATGCTCCTGTTGGCATCCATCAGTTCGATCACCATGTCCTGCGTGACGATGGTCTCGCTGGGCAGGTCCTTGGTGATCACGTTCCTGACACTGCGGATGGATTGTCCTCCCACACCTACGTACACCTGTGTGATCTGCGTCTTGAGTTGGGCTTCCAGTTTCTTGACGATGCTGGTGAGGCATTGGGCGGTCTTGTCGATGTTATAGACCACTCCCTTGCGGATGAATGAGGAAGAGTCCTCCTTCACTACGGCCAGCACCTGGATGCTGCCGTCGATTCTCTTTTCTCCCGCGATACCGGTCATTTTAGATGACCCGAGTTCGATTGCTACGATAAATTCCTTTGCTGCCATCTCTTTAATATATTACTTGCCTTTTACTATTTTACTTTTTTACCTTTTTACTTTTTTTACAGATAATCTGGTTGTCGAATTCGACACTGATGTAGTTATACTTGTTCCACCCGGCCTTGTTCAGTCCGTACAGGTAGAACTTGCGTAGCCGCCCCAGTTTCTTGTCGATATTGACAGGTGCCCCCAGGAAGATGACATGGTCTCCCACACGCGGCACGATCTCCACCGAACCGTCTGCCAGGATGTTCATCTGTACCACCTGGTTCCTCCAGAAGTGGTCACTCATAATCTCGTTGGCCACCCGTACGAGGGTCTTCTGGGCATATTTGCGGCTGATGTTCCCCGTGGCGATGATCTGATCTGTGACAAAGCGGGTCTCGGGCATCAGACTGCCGTGGGTATCCACGTAGTAGTTCTCTCCATTGTCGGCCATCACCCTGACGACGGGTATCCGTTGTTTGATGCTGATACAGACAATGCCGTTCTGGGTCTTGTAGCACTCGGCTTGATCGACGAAGGGACTCTTCCTCAGGCTCTCCTCGATGGTGCGGGCATTGATCTCCGCCATGGGCTTTGAGAGCGGGTAGCACTTGTCCTGCGTCAGAATGCGCTTGATCTCCCCTGCTGTCATGAAGCCCTCGACGGCAGTCTGCTCGATATCGATCTTCACCTCCGAGCAGACGATGGCCTTCGCGTCGGGTCTGTTGAACGCGGTGACGGCCAGCAGCAGATAGGCGGCGATGATGATATCGCATACGACGAATATGGACTTCTTCCAGTTGACGGACATCTTATTATTTGACGATTTGACTATTATACGATTTGACTATTATACGATTTGACTATTATACGATTTGACTATTTGCTATTGAGTATCTTTGTGATCTGGGGCACCTGGTTGTCGAGGTCACCGGCTCCGAGGACGATGAGCACCTCGAACTGGTGGCTCTTGACGAAGTCGGTCACCTCGTCCTTGCGGATGAGTTCCTTCTTCACGCCCGGCTTCAGGTTGTCGTAGATCAGTTGCGACGTGACACCCTCGATGGGCTGTTCACGGGCTGGGTAGATCTCGGTGAGCACCACCTCGTCGAGTTGGCTCAGTGCCTCCGCGAAGTCCTTGTAGAAGTCGCGGGTACGGGTATAGAGGTGGGGCTGGAAGATCGCCGTGATATGCTTGTCCTGATACAACTCACGGATGCTCTTGGCACTCTGGTAGATCTCCTTGGGGTGGTGGGCGTAGTCGCTGAGGAACACCAGACGGTCGGTCTTGATCTTGAAGTCAAAGCGGCGATCGACACCTCCGTAGGTCTTCATGCCATATTTCAGTTCTTCTGCCGTACAGCCGTTGAGTTGGGCCATCGCCATGGCGGCGATGCCGTTCTCGATATTGATGGGGATGGGCTGGCCCAATTGGATACCCTTCACGCTTTCGATAGGCGAGATGAAGTCGAAGGTGATCTCTCCGTTCCCGATGCGGATGTTCTCGGCATGGAAGTCGCCCTCGTTGAGACTGTAGTCATAGCGGCGCACACCGTCCTGCAGGTGTTCCTGCATCTCCAGGTCACGGTGGATAATCAGGGCACCGCCGGGCTGGATGAGTTCCGTGTAGTGGCGGAAACTCTCCAGGTAGGCTTCCTTCGTGCCGTAGATATCCAGGTGGTCGGGGTCGGTGGAGGTGATGACGCTCATCCACGGACGGAGCCAGTGGAACGAGCGGTCGAACTCGTCGGCCTCGATGACCACGTAGTCGGAGTCGGAGAGGATATAGTTGGTGCCGTAGTTCTTCGAGATGCCGCCGAGGAAGGCGTTACAGTCGAGGTGGCTCTGGTGCATGATATGGGCGCACATTGTGGAGGTGGTCGTCTTGCCGTGGGTGCCTGCCACGCAGAGTCCCTTATGGGCCTGAGTGAGTGTGCCGAGTACCTGAGCCCGCTTCTGGATCTCGAAACCGTTGGCGCGGAAATACTGTAGTTCCTGGTGCTCCTCAGGGATGGCTGGGGTATAGATGACGAGGCAGGCCTCCTGCTTCTTGCAGATATGGGGGATCTCGTCGATATTCTCTTCGTAGTGCACGAGCATGCCTTCCTTCTCCAACTGACGGGTCAGGTCGCTGGGTGTCTTGTCGTAGCCGGCCACGACAAGTCCTTTCTTCAGGAAGTAGCGTGCGATGGCACTCATACCGATGCCACCGGCTCCTACGAAATAGACTGCTTTGATATCCTTGATGTTCATTTTGCTAATTTGATGACTTCTTTGGCGATGATTTCTGCCGAGTCGGGCAGGGCGAGTTTCAGCACGTTCTCGCTGAGTGACTTCAGTCTGGCAGTGTCCTGTACGGTCTTGATGGCCAACGGCAACAGGGTGGCCGGTGCCTCGGCGTCCTTCACGTAGATGGCGGCATTACGGGTGGAGAGTGCCAGCGCGTTCTTCGTCTGGTGGTCTTCGGCCACGTTCGGACTCGGCACGAGGATGACGGGCTTGCCGATGAGACAGAACTCGGAGATGCTGCTGGCTCCGGCACGGCTAATGACGAGGTCGGCAGCCTTGTAGGCGGCACCCATGTCGGTGATGAAGTCGGTGACCTTCAGATTTGGGATGTTCTCTCCCTTCAGGCGCTCTGCGATCTCTGCACTATAGTACTTGCCTGTCTGCCAGATGAACTGCACGTCGGAGGTCTTGATGAGATCCAGATGCTGGAGCATGCTCTCGTTGATGGTACGGGCTCCCAGACTGCCGCCGACGAGCAGGATGGTCTTCTTCGACGGGTCGAGTCCCAGGCTCTTGACGGCCTCCTCATGGGAGATCGTCGTGTCGAGCAGGGCCTGGCGAACGGGGTTGCCCGTCAGGATAATCTTCTCGGCAGGGAAGAAACGCTCCATGCCCTCGTAGGCCACACAGATCTTCTCGGCCTGGGCGGCCAGGTTCTTATTCGTCAGACCGGCATAACTGTTCTGCTCCTGGATGAGTGTGGGAATTCCCAGACTGTTGGCTGCTCCCAGGGCGGCAGCACTGGCATAACCGCCCACGCCGACGGCCACGTCGGGCTTGAATTCGCGCAGGAGTTTCTTGGCGAGCCATTTGCTCTTCAGGTAATCAATAGCCACACCGATGTTCGCAGGTTTCCACAGGGGACGGAAGAATCCCCTGATGGGCAGTCCCTTGATCTCATAACCAGCCGCCGGTACGCGTTGCATCTCCATGCGCCCCATGGCTCCTATAAACAGGATACTGGCGTCGGGCTGCAATGCCTTGATGGCATTGGCAATAGAGACGGCAGGGAAGATATGTCCGCCTGTTCCGCCTCCGCTGATGATGACTCTTAACTCTTTGCTCATACCCTATTTCCTATTTGCGTGCAAAATTACAAATTATATTTCGTTTACCGCCATTTTTGCCGTCCTTTTTTTCGCAGAACGACTCACACTGAGGATGACACCGATATAGGCGCAGTTGATGATCGTCGATGTACCGCCCTTGCTGATGAGGGGAAGCGGCTGGCCCGTCACGGGTGCGATACCTACGGCCACCAGCATGTTGAAAGTGGCCTGTACGACGAGGAGCAGAGCCAGTCCCATGGCGAGGAAAGCCGGGAAGTTGTTCTCGCAGCGGCTGGCTATGCGCGCCGCCCTGTAAAGGAGCACGATATAGAGAAGGACCACGAAGGAGGCTCCGAATATGCCCAACTCCTCGATGACGATCGCGAAGATGAAGTCGGAGAAGGCTTGTGAAAGGAAGTCGCGCTCAACGGACTGTCCTGGGCCTTTGCCGATGATGTTGCTTGACACGATGGCAATGTTCGCATGGGCCACCTGAGCGTCTTTGTCCAGGTCGTACTCGTCGGGCGCAATGTCTTTCTTGTCGAGGTGCTTGACGATACGGTTGCGCCAGGTGACGAAGCGGTGGAAGACACCCCCGCCCTTGATGACCTTTGTGTCGGTCTCGCCAGTGACGGCCTCTGTCGTCTGCTTGGTGTCCTCCTGACTGGCCCCGATGCTTCCTAAGGTGAGTACGAGTGTCAGGAACACGGCCACGAGGATGACAGCGGCACCTAAGAGTTTTCCTAACTGCATGATGGGTACTCGTCCGATGAACATCATCAAGAAGATGACGGCCAGTAGCAGGGCAGCCGTCGAGAGGTTCTCGATACCTATCAGGGCCGCGGTGGGAATAACGATCCAGAGGATATACTTGAAAGCCTTCTTGTCGGCGCCATCCTCCCGTTGCATGGCACTGAGGATCTGTGCTGTATAAAGCACCATCGTACCCTTGGCAATCTCCGAGGGTTGGAAGGTGATGCCGCCAGGCAGGGAGATGACACGGTTGGCACCGTTGATGGATTCTCCGCCGACAAGCACCCAGAGCAGGGTGATGCCGGAGATAATCAGCAGGAAAAGCGTCATCAGTTTAAAGTACTTACATGGGATATTCAACGTGATGACCGCCACGACCGCACCAACGATAATCGTCACGGTGTGGAAGGCGATGGGACCGACGTAGTTCTGGCTCTTATAAGTCAGGTTGCTCGAAGCCGAGAAGACTTCGACGATGCTGATCATGCAGAGGAAGAAGAATACCATCCAGATGACCTTGTCTCCCTTGAAGATGTTGCCGATCTTTTTGTTCATATTTCCTTTTTTCTAGATATCCTAGGTATTCCTAGGTATTCCTAGGCTTTCCTAGGCTTTCCTAGGTAATCCTAGAGATTCCTGGCTATTTCCTTAAACTGTTCACCGCGATCCTCCATGTTCTTAAAGAGGTCGAATGAGGCGCAGCAGGGCGAGAGCAGCACGGTCTCGCCGGGCTTGGCCATCTCGTAACAGGCCGCCATGCACTCCTTCATCGAGTGGGTGTCGCGCACGGGGATTCCCATCGCATCGAAGTTGTCGTGCAGTTTCTGGTTGTCCGCGCCGAGATAGACGATGCCTGAGCACTTCTCCCTGACGAGCGGTTTGATGGGCTCGTAGTCGTTGCCCTTGTCCTTGCCGCCGATGATGAGGATCACCTTCGTCTTCATGGCCTCCAGGGCATACCAGCAGGCATCGACGTTGGTGGCCTTCGAGTCGTTGATATACTGTACACCGCGCACCACGCAGACCTTCTCCAGACGGTGCTCCACACCAGGGAAGTCGCTGAGGCTCTTGCGGATCTCTTCTTTCTTGATACCTGCCACGTTGGAGGCGATACCAGCGGCGAGGGAGTTATAGATGTTATGCTTCCCCGTCAGACTGAGGCTCTCCTGTTCCATGTTGAACGGCTCGGGCTTCTCGATCTTGTACTGTCCCTCCTCGATATAGCCGATAACACCCTTCTCCTTCAGTTCGGCAAACGGGTACTGGATAGCCTTGATGTCGTACTTCTCCAACTCGCGCTTGATGATGGGGTCGTCGGCCCAGTAGATGAAGGCATCCTGTGATGTCTGGTTCTGGATGATGCGCATCTTCGCATCCACGTAGTTCTGCATCTCGAAGTTGTAACGGTCGAGGTGGTCGGGTGTGATGTTCAGCAGGATGGCGATGTTGGCACGGAAGTCGTACATGTTGTCCAACTGGAAGGAACTGAGTTCGATGATATAGTATTCATGCGGTTCTTCAGCCACCTGCAGGGCGAGAGAGTTACCGATGTTACCCGCCAGTCCAGCATCGTAGCCAGCCTCCTTGAAGATGTGGTAGATCAGGGAGGTGGTCGTGGTCTTGCCGTTAGAGCCGGTGATGCAGATCATCTTCGAGGTGGTGTAGCGTCCGGCGAACTCGATCTCACTGATGATATGGATGCCTTTCTCCTTGATCTTGACAATCATCGGAGCCGTGTCGGGGATGCCGGGGCTCTTGATGATCTCGTCGGCATTCAGGATATTCTCTTCCGTATGGTGGCCCTCCTCCCACTCGATATGGCGGTCGTCGAGCATCTTCTTATACTTGTCGGCAATCTTTGACATGTCTGACACGAACACGTCGAAGCCTTCTTTCTTGGCGAGGACGGCGGCTCCAGCACCGCTCTCTCCTGCTCCTAATATAACGATTCTCTTCATATTCTATCTCATCTTCAGGGTTATGATGGTCAATGCCGCCAGGATAATGGTGGTAATCCAGAAGCGGATGGTGATCTTCGACTCGTGGAACGGACGGTGGGGCCAGCCCTTCAGGATGTAGGTGCTGGTGGCGTCGAGTTGGGAGTCGAGTTTTCGGAAGGTGTCGTGGATCGGTGTGGCACGGAACACGCGGACACGCTTGCCCTTCCGTTTTTGTATTTTAAACCACTGGGTCTGTATGATCACGCTCAGGCTCTCCACGAAGAAGATGCCGCAGAGGATGGGCAGCAGCAGTTCCTTATGGATGATGACGGCACATACGCCGATGATGCCGCCGATGGTCAGTGAGCCCGTGTCACCCATGAATACCTGGGCAGGGAACGCGTTGTACCAGAGGAAACCGACCATCGCTCCCACGAAGGCACAGAGGAAGATTACCAGTTCCTCAGAGTGTGGGATATACATGATATCGAAATACGAGGCATAGCCGATGTGGGATGATACGTATGCCAAGACACCCAGTGCCACACCTATGATGGCGGAGTTGCCGGCACACATCCCGTCCATGCCGTCGTTGAGGTTGGCACCATTCGACACGGCTGTCACCACGAGGATGGTCATCAGTACGAAGATGATCCATCCAGCCGCTACCGCATACTTGCCGCAGAAACCCATGACCTTCGAATAGTTCAGGTTATGGTTCTTCACAAACGGAATCGTGGTCTGCAGTGATTTTACCGCTTCTTTCTTATGCTTAATGACAATCTCCTGATTCTGTATGGGTTCGTTAAGGCTTTCGCGGACCACGACATCTGGACTGAGCCAGAGTGTCAGTCCGACGATGAAACCGATACTGATCTGTCCCACGATCTTGTATTTACCCTTCAGGCCTTCCTTATTGCGGCGGAAGATCTTGATATAGTCGTCGAGGAAACCGAGGAATCCGAGCCAGACGGTGGTGATGATCATCAGGATCAGATAGGTATTGCGGATACGCCCTAACAGGATTACCGGGACGAGGATGCTCACGATGATGATGACACCGCCCATGGTGGGTACGCCTTTTTTCTCCACGCCAAATGGGTCGATGCTCGGGTCGCGCTCTGTCTCGAAGATTTTCTTGCGCTTCATCCACTTGATGAAGCGCTCACCGAACCAGGCGGAGATGAGCAACGAGAGAATCAGTGTCAGCAGGGCGCGGAACGAGATGTAGGACCACATGTGTGACCCAGGGATATCGTATTGGTCGAGGAAACGGAAGAGGTAGTACAGCATATATTTATTTTACGATTTGACGATTTAGCAGGTTGATGATTCAATTGTCCAATGAGAAGATTTCGCGAACTACTTCCTTGTCGTCGAAGTGGTGCTTCACGCCTTGGATCTCCTGGTAGTCCTCATGTCCCTTGCCGGCAATGAGAATCACGTCGCCTTTCTCAGCCATCATACAGGCGGTACGGATGGCCTCTCGGCGATCGACGATGCTGATGACTTTCTTCATCTGCTTCTGGTCAAGCCCTGCGAGCATATCGTTGATGATGTCCTCGGGCTCCTCGAAGCAGGGGTTGTCACTGGTGATGATCACCCGGTCGCTCTGTTTGACGGCTTCCTGGGCCATCAGCGGACGCTTGCCTTTATCGCGGTTGCCACCAGCGCCGCAGACGGTGATGACCTTGCCCTTCCCGTCAAGCACTTCGTGGATGGCGTTGAGCACGTTCTCCAGGGCATCGGGGGTGTGGGCATAATCGACGATGGCCGTATAGCCCTCTGGGGAACGGACGGGATCCAGACGGCCATTGACGCTCTTCAGGGTGCTAAGGATGACGAGGATGTCTTCGGGTGCTTTGCCCAGCATGACGGCTGCACCATAGACGGCGAGCAGGTTACTGACGTTGAACTTACCGATGAACTGCACTCCTACTTCCTTGCCGTTGATGTCGAGGTACATGCCTTCGAAGTGGCACTCGATGATCTTTGCCTTGAAGTCGGCCATCGTACGGGTGGAGTAGGTTTTGACCTGTGCCTTGCAGTTCTGTACCATCACACTGCCGTTCTTGTCATCGGCGTTGATGATGGCGAAGGCATCCTTGTCGAGTCCGTCGAAGAAGGCCTTTTTCGCGTCGCGGTAGTTCTCGAACGTGCCGTGATAGTCCAGATGGTCACGAGTGAGGTTCGTGAAGATACCGCCCATGAACCGCAGTCCGCCGATGCGCTTCTGGGCGATGGCATGACTGGAACACTCCATGAAGGCATATTCGCAGCCAGCCTCCACCATCTGGGCGAGCAGCCGGTTCAGTTCGATGGGGTCGGGGGTGGTATGGTCTGCGGGGATCACATCGTCTTCGATATAGTTGCAGACAGTGGAGAGCAGTCCGCACTTATGACCGAACTTGCGGAACATATTATATAATAAGGTGGCGATGGTGGTCTTGCCGTTGGTGCCTGTCACGCCGACGAGTTTCAACTTCCTTGAGGGGTCGCCGTAGAACTGTGTGGCCACTTCGCCGACCCAGTCTTCTGTGGATTCCACGGCGATATAGGTCACGTCGGGCGTGCGCTTGGTGGGCAGGCTCTCGCAGAGGATGGCAGTAGCCCCCTGTTCGATGGCCTTGTTGATAAACCTGTGTCCATCGGTCTGCGTACCAGGGACAGCAATGAAAAGATGGTCAGCCTCTATGCGGCGGGAATCGATGTTGACACCCTTAATCTCTGCCTCTGCATCACCGATGATGTTCAGCACTTCGACATTCTTCAGTAACTCGCTTAGATTCATATCCTTATGTTTTTAGTTATCTAATACCAGTTCGCAGACCATACCCTGTCTGACGGCCGTGCCGGCATAAATGCTCTGGGACTTCACCTTGCCTCTGCCCCTGAGTTTTGTCTTCACGCCGATGTTCTCTAACAGATAGACGGCATCGCGGGCCCCCATGCCGATAACATCTGGCACAATGCTCTTGTTGGTTTTCATCTGTGAGAGAACCACACCCTTGGGCTCTTTCTGAGCCCTGCCCCAGACGGGATTTCCTTCTGTATAGGAACCGCCCCAGTTGTTATTGGTCTTGACGTCCAACTGATTCAATACGTAATGGGCTGCCACCATGTCCCCGCCCTTGACGTCGGGAATGATGACCGATGCCGTATCACGGGCATCATCCACGCTACGCTTGAGGTTCTGGGCCATCACACCCTCGGAGATATGGTGGAACACCACGCCCGACATACCACCGCCGGAGGCGGGCAGTCCCGACTTCTTCAGACAGACGATGCAGGTGTAGCGGGGATCGTCGGCAGGGAAATAGCCGGCAAACGACAGCCAGTAGCGGGTGGTGCCTGAATGATAGCCGCCATATTGGTCGGCTACCTGTGCCGTACCCGTCTTGCCAGCCACCTTGAACGACTTGGAACCAGCCTTGCGGCCCAGTCCTTGACTGACCACATGTTCCAGGATGGTCTGCATCATCTTGATGGTTGCAGGTTTGGCGATATTCTCCTTGAGTACGACGGGCTCGTATTCCTTGACGACCTGTCCGTCCTTCATCAACTGCTTCACAAAACGGGGTTGCATCATCTTGCCGTCATTGGCGATAGCGTTATAGAAGGCCACGGTATTGATCGGGGCGATCTGTGTCTCATAGCCGATACTCATCCAGGGCAAGGTGGTCTTACTCCAGAACTTGGCACGGTCGGTGGTCTTTGTGTCAGGCATACGGATATAGGGTGGCTGATAACCTACCAAGGGGATCTTCAGGTCTTCGTGGATACCCACGCGATAGAGCCCCTGTACGTATTTCGTGGGGTTACTGCCATAGAACTTGTCGATGACATAACTCACACCGATGTTCGAACTGACCTCGAGGGCACGGGCGACATTAATGTCCTGATAACCGCCACGGCGCCAGTTGTGGTCCTTCATCGGACGGCCGTGCATCTCCATCACACCACTGCCAGTATGGATGACGAAATTGGTGTCCCTGGGGATTACCCCATCGTCGAGGGCCACGAGGAAGGAGGCAACCTTGAATACGGAGCCTGGCTCACAACGGTAACTGATGGCGTTGTTCACCATCTCGTGGTACTCACCGTCGGCACCGCGCTGCATGTTGACGATGGCTTTCACATCGCCTGTCTTCACCTCCATGAGAATGGCTACGCCCATCTCTCCGTTGATCTCCTTCAGTTCTTCAATGACGGCACGCTCTGCCAGATCCTGCATGCCTACGTCGATGGTCGTTACGATATCATAGCCGTCGATGGGAGTCTGTACGGGGATGTCCATATATTTGTTCAGCACCTTTCGACGGTGCATCAGACCGTTCGTGCCACGCAACAGTGAGTCGAATGACAGTTCCAACCCGTTTTTGGCACTGTCCTTGGCACCGAACATGTCACCGATGGTGCGCCATGCCAATGTGCCGAAGGGGTGGTTGCGGGAATTAAACTCTTCCCAGTGGAATCCGCCCTTATAGACAGGTTCTTTAAAAATAGGCAGTTTATGTACTTCGCAGAACGTATTGTAGTCGATGCGGCGCGGCCAGATGGCCCAATGGCGTGCTCCGACGGAACCGTTCTTCTGAACCTTATGCATACCTTCCAAGAGGTGAGCCTTGAACTCCGCGGCAGACTTGGTGGGGAATATCTGGTTGAGTTCATAGCAGATGCTGTCAATCTTCTCTGTCCAGAGGGAGTCGTGACGATGGTTGCTGAGCGAGTCACCTGTACCGGCCTGGAAATCCATGAAGATCCTGTATTCAGGAATGCTGCTGGCCATCAGTTGACCGTCGCAACTGAGGATGTTGCCGCGAGCAGGCTTTACGCTTACACTGTCGCGCTTCAGACGGTCGGCTACCTGTGTCCAATAGCCCTTCTTGACGGTCATGATGTACATGGCCTTGCCGACTACGGCAAAACCAATCAATGTCAGGGCTACTGCGATGGCGAAGTAGCGGGGCATCACCTTGTCAGTCTTAAACTTGCTCATACCGTCTTCTTATTCCTCGGGTACATATATTATATATGGGGGCTGGTCTGCGATATGTAGCAGACTGTCCTTATTCTGCTTCAGGGCATCCAGCACATGACTCTCGCGACACTTCTCCGTGAGGGTGCTCGAACTGGAGAGGGCCTTGTACTTTGCGTCAAGCAACTCCTTCTCCAGTTTGTCGATGGCGATCAGGTCCTGCTGGCACTGGTAACGGACGGCGACGTATGCGATGCAGAACACTACGAGCAGCACAAAGAGCCAGATCTGGCGGCGCACCATCTCTGCTGTCAGGAAGTCGCCGCCGAGGATGGTACGCAGGGTCAAGGAGGGCGTCAGTTTCGGATCTTCTTCCTTGGCTTTTTCCTTGATCAACTGGATGGTCTTCTTGGCATGCTCCTTCATCTCGGTAGCCTCTTCCCTGAGACTCACCTCTTCCTCAGGCAACTGCTTTTCCCGAGCGGCAGGCTCTTCAACCACCGTCTGCTCGATTTCCAGTACTATGTCGTCTTTCTTACTCATCACTTTCTTGTTCTAAGCCTTCTCAGCGATTCTCAGTTTCGCGCTCCGACTACGGGGATTGCGCTGTTGTTCGGCGTCATCAGGAACGATGACCTTGTTGCCTGTTTGCTTAAAGGGCACCTCAATGCGTCCGAAGAAATCCTGCTGCACCTTACCCTCTGCATTGCCCGCCTTCATGAAGTTCTTCACGATGCGGTCTTCCAGTGAGTGGTAGGTGATCACTGATAACCGTCCGCCTTCGCGAAGCAGTTCTTCTGCACCGTTCAGCATCTCTTTCAGGGCATCCATCTCACGGTTCGCCTCGATACGGAGCGCCTGAAACAGTTTGGCAACCTCTTTCTTTTCCCGCTCACGGGGGAGGAACTGTTCTGTGACCTGCAACAGATCGCCAGTCGTCACGATCGTTTTCTCACTCCGAGCCTTCACGATGGCAGAAGCAATCTTTCGTGCGTTCTTCAGTTCGCCGTAGAGGTAGAGGATATCGGCCAGTTGCTTCTCGTCGTAGGTGTTGAGGATGTCTGCCGCCGTCATACCGGCCCGTTTGTTCATCCGCATGTCAAGGGGCGCGTCGAAGCGGAAGGAGAAGCCGCGTGTCTCGTCGTCGAAATGGTGGCTGGAGACCCCGAGGTCTGCCAGCAGACCGTCGATTTGCTCTACATCATAGTAGCGCATCCAGTTCCTGATATATCTGAAATTGCTTCTGATGAACGTCAGCCTATCGTCGTCAGGAATATTCCTCTCGGCATCCTCGTCTTGGTCGAAACTGTACAGATGACCGTTCTTCCCGAGGTGTCGCAGGATCTCCCGACTGTGTCCTCCACCGCCGAAGGTGACATCCACATAAACACCGTCGGGCTTGATGCCAAGCCCGCCGATGCTCTCCTGAAGGAGTACTGGAGTGTGATATGTCTCAGCGGTTGTAATCATAAGGCATCGCTTGCATTCATGATGTTTTCAAATTCCGTGCTGAAATCCTCGTCAGTCTTGAGTGTCTGGCTCAGATTCTTCGGTGACCAGATCTCTATCGTGTCGTCCATGCCGATGAACTGGATGTCCTGATCAATCTCTGCCATCTTCTGCAGACGTTTGGATATCAGGAAACGGCCGTTGCCGTCGAGGTTCACTACCTCTGCCTCTGAGACAAACTGCCGGAACATTTGCTGGTGGGCGGGCTTCCACTGGCGGAGTTGGCTTTTCAGCATGTCCAATCTTGCATTCCAAACGCTTTCCGGGTAGAGCACCAGACATTTCTGGAAGACATCCCTGCGCAGTACCAGGTTTTCCTCGCCCGATGCCTGTAGCACCTTGCGGAAAACGGCTGGCAGGAAGGCCCTTCCCTTCACATCTGTCTTGGCTTCAATATTACCTAGAAAACGCATGTGTACATATTTTAATGAATTCGGTTACAAAATTATATAAAATTCCCCCACATCCCGCCACTTTTCCCCACTTTTTTTAGATTTTAACTTTATTTATTGATTTGAACCCGCTGCGTGTATAAAATACATTTAAAAAGAAACAATTTCTTCTGTTTTTTTGCTCAGATTTGAAAGAAATGTGCTATTTTTGCACCTTGTAAGTGTTTTGTGTAGAGAAATGGCGCCTGTCACGGAGAAAACGATCGACATTAATAGCATTCTGAAAGGAAAGATGGGAGCGAAGGCAAAGTTCTTGCCGCGCCCTCTGGTGAATTGGCTGAGGCGTATCGTTCATGAGGATCAGGTGAATGCCTTCCTTTGGGAGAATCGTGACAAAGTAGGTGTGGAGTGGTTGGAAGAGTGTGTCAGGTATCTGGATATGACATTGGAGATTGAGGGTAAGGAGAACTTGCCAGATGCTCAGGACGGTCGCCTTTATACTTTCGTCAGCAATCACCCGCTCGGCGGTGAGGATGGTGTGGCATTGGGGGCGATTATTGGTAGGCATTATGACGGACGCTTCCGCTATCTGGTCAACGATCTGTTGATGAACCTCCCTGGATTGGCGCCTGTCTGCATACCTATCAACAAGACAGGCAGTCAGAGCCGGAATTTCCCCGCTATGGTGGAAGCGGGTTTCCAGAGTGATAATCACATGTTGATGTTCCCTGCGGGCCTTTGCTCCCGGAAGAAGAAAGGTGAGGTTCAGGACATCCCATGGACGAAGACCTTCATATCGAAAAGCGTGGAATACCAGCGCGACATAGTACCCATCCACTTCAGTGGTCAGAACTCCAACTTCTTCTACCGTCTTGCCAACTTCTCCGACCGTTTCCTGCCTTTTAACCTGGCCATGTTGTTCTTAGTCGATGAGATGTACAAGAACGTGCACAAGACATTCCGTGTGGCTGTGGGCAAACCGATTCCCTGGCAGACCTTCGACAAGAGCCGCAAACCTTTGGAGTGGGCACAGTACGTCCGTGAACAAGTATATACCCTGTAAGTAAACGAATCACAACCAATACAGAACCGATGGAACAAGAGATTATCCAACCCATTGACAAAGAAATTCTCAAGCGCGAATTGACACCAGAACGCCAGTTGAGGATGACGAACAAGAGCCACAACGAGATCTACGTGATTACGGCTCACAATGCCCCCAACGTCATGAAGGAAATCGGGCGTCTGCGTGAAGTCGTCTTCCGCGAGGCGGGCGGTGGCACGGGTAAGGATATGGATATCGATGAGTTCGATATCTGCGAGAACTGTTACAAGCAACTCATCGTCTGGAATCCGGAGGCGGAGGAGATTATCGGCGGTTATCGCTATCTGGAAGGTACAGACTGGGATTTGGATGACGAGGGACAGCCGATACTCGCCACCAGTCACATGTTCCATTTCTCGGAGAAGTTCCTGAAGGAGTATATGCCCTATACCATTGAACTCGGACGTTCGTTTGTCTCACTGCCCTACCAGAGTTCACGCATGGGAGCAAAGAGCCTCTTTGCACTCGACAACCTCTGGGACGGACTGGGGGCACTGACAGTCATCAAGCCAAACGTGCGCTATTTCTTCGGTAAGATGACGATGTATCCTTCGTATATCCGCAAGGGCCGTGATATGATCCTCTATTTCCTGAAGAAGTATTTCGACGACAAGGAACATCTGATAATCCCGATGAAACCGCTGAAAATAGAGTCCGACCCTGCGGAACTCGAACAGGTTTTCTCTGGGAATAACTTCAAGGAGGACTATCGCATCCTGAACTCGGAGATTCGTAAACTTGGCTATAACATTCCGCCGTTGGTGAATGCCTATATGAACCTATCGCCAACGATGAAACTGTTTGGTACGGCCATCAACTACGGCTTCGGCGATGTGGAGGAGACAGGCATCCTTATTGCCATGGAGGAGATCTTCGAGCAGAAGCGTGTGCGCCACATTGACTCGTTTATCAAAGAACATCCCGAGGCCCTGAAGATCACCAGTGGTGCCAATAAGGTGATCTATAAGGAACAGCATTAAATCTTGCAGCAGGGTTGGTAATTTGACAATTGTCAAACGAACGTCTGACAATTGTCAGTTGATCGTTTGACAATTGTCAAATTGCTGACGCATGGCTTTCCAGGAAATAGATTCCATGGTTTTTTCGAAAAGAATGTTAAATTTTGAAGATCCCATGCAAGGTTTTGTAATTTTGCAGTTATATATATAGACGAAACCATCAAAATGAAGAGAATAATGAAGACAAGATTCTTGATGATATTGCTGGCAGCGGGACTGCTGGCTAGTTGTTCCGAGGAGGATAATCCGGTGGGTAAATTCAACAGTTCTGGTGAATTCATCGTTGATATCAAGCAACCCGTCAGTGCGGAAGACTTCAGCAGGTGCGCCGTCGGCTATGGCTGGCGCGAGGCAGAGACCTATGAAATCATGAGTGACGGAACGGTTGCAAAAAAGGATTACTGGGAAGGAATGTGTGGCGGTGGCCCTTTAAGTTATGAGTTCGGCGAAGGGAGGGCAACCCTTTTCGTCTATATGGATGCCTATCCGGCAGATGTACATCTCGATTACACGATGCAGTACGACGAGACAACAGGTAAGGTGTATTTCGACGGCGAGGAGGGCTTTACCGTTCTTACCGTCAGTCCAGAGAAGATCAGGATCGTCAAATGGGCTGGTGTCAGGGGCGGTGAAAATAAGAAAATATACGTTTATATCGTGCTCCAACGTCTGACGGACGAACAACTTCGGAAAATCAAGGAGACTTATACTACGACAAAGGAAGACTTAGATAATTGGTTCAAATGAAAAAGTTATTTGCAATTCTGATGCTGGCCGCATTGACGGCCTGCTCTGCGGATAATGCCGTGTATGATGGTGATGGTCATGGGACGGTCAGGACAGGGAAATACACCGAGGTGTGGACTGTGATGATCGAGCCCGAGTATGTATTGGGTGGTGATTTCTGGGGTGGCTATACTTCCATATACCCTGTGATGGAGGCCACAGACGGTGCGGGAAACCGTACGGCGACCTTTATGATGGATCAGATTAATGGTTTTGAGTTCGAGGAGGGCTATCGCTATAGACTGCAGATAGAGGCTGAGGACGTGCTGGCTCCGCTGGTGGAGCAGGGCATCTATTTGGCTGATGCTTCGCGCTACAATTTTACCCTGCTGGAAGTGCTCAGCAAGGAGTATGTGGGTATCCGTGAGGAAGGTCGGCGCGATCTGGAGATGGATGTACAGATGGTGCATGTGCGCTCGACCAACGACTTTGATTCATGGCAGTATTCGCTGCTCCGTGGAACGGTAGTCGGTTCAGAAGAGACGATTTACATGGCCCCGTATGAGATATATGGATTAGACACGCCCAGGATATACCAGGAATATATGGATGATGGTACTGTTAATGACTATCGGGTGAGGATGAAGGTCAGCATCACCCCTTCAGACCAATCCGTCTATGGTAATATCCAGCGCAGGATCCGTCTGCAGGAGGTCGTCAGTAAGGAGAAAGTGGAGAGTGACAATATCATTTACATGAATAGGGATGAAGCAGAGCAAATTGTTTACGGTAAATAATCTCTGTCTGCTGCTGGGCATGGCGCTGATGGCATCGTGTACGACTGGTGGCACAGATGACGAAGTGACACAACCTGCAGAGTTTGGTAATATTACTAATTCAACCGAGATGGAGATGCAATCGTTATCCGTAAAGATTACAGGTGTCTATGAAGGTGAGTGGATTCTTGACGGGCAGCCGATAGGTACAGACAAACTGACTGTCAATGATGAAACGATGGAGTTTGTGCTGCCAGAAGATTCTATAATAGCACGGATCCTGAGTATTAGTTATAATGATGCAACAAATAGTGACAAGTCGGACCGCTACTATACAATGAAGGAATATCGTGGTGCACAAATTGTACAGTGTGCGCAATATAGTATGCAGGGCTATTCGGAGAAGTCCAATTATATCAGTATGTCAAATTCAACAGAAGATATCATTGATTTCTTTATTAGCAGAATGGATTTTTTGCCGATGGATGGCAATGAAATTGATCCTCGCGGTATCTTTGCAGAAAATATACCGGACATGCCTCAAGGCACTTACTTCTTTGGTTTTTATGGAATGGTTGAGAATAATCCTAATGGTCCTGTCACATACCGCACAGAATTGAGTGGAACCAATGGCGCAAATGCCATATTCAGTTTTTCAACGGGATTATGGACATTAAATTTACCCATAGAGAAAATATGTGTCACAGATCTTCTAACGGGAAATCGGGTTTGGAACTATGACGTACAAGATGGCGTGTTTGCAAAAGGATTGATTTTTTCTGCAACTAAGCGGATAAAATAGTAAGTAGTGGAGACAGAACGCGAACTGCTCGATGCGATTCACAGTGGTGATCGGCAGGCGCTGCGACGCCTCTATGACCGCTATTCGGGATATGCCTTGGCCATCGGCCACCGTTATATTCCTGATAGCGAAGATGTGAAGGACGTCCTGCAGGAGAGTTTTGTCAGGATATTCACCTCCATAGGCGAGTTCGACTATCATGGCGAAGGCTCACTGAAGTCCTGGGTGGGCAGAATCGTTATCAACAGGTCTATCGACTGGGTGAGGGTGAATGAGCGGATGCATTTTTCCGACAATCTGCCAGAGGAGGTGGCCGAGGATCCGCCTGATGTGGATGACGTGCCGCCAGAGGTTCTGAACAGGATGATAGGGCGGCTGCCTGCAGGATATAGGCTGGTGCTGAACCTCCACGTGTTCGATCACCTCTCCCATACGGAGATTGCCCGTCGCCTCGGCATTCAGGAGAATTCCTCCGCCTCGCAGTACTCTCGCGCCAAGCGGCTGCTGACAGAGATGATACAAGAATATTTAAAGTCACAAAGGATATGAAACAGGAAGATTGGACTTCACGGCTATACGACCGTCTGGCAGACTACGAGGAGACTGCCCCTGACGATCTGTGGGCCGGTATCGAGGCTGCTCTTGCCAAGCAGGAGGCTTCGCCTGCACCTGCCCGTCGCATTCCTTTGTGGAGCAGATGGGCCGTGGCTGCGGCATTTGCTGGATTGGTCATTGGAGGTGGCTATATGATGTGGCCGATAGGAGAGGATAGCCCAGAGAGCCAAGGCGAACTAGTTACCATAGATAGCCCGGCTGTCCTAGATAATCAAGGCATCCTGGATCATCTAGCCAAGCAAGAAGAACTGGTCAAACCAGAACGACTGGCTGCGATTCCATCGTTGAAACCTGTGGTCTCCGAGACAACTCCTGGCCCGACTCCCGATTCTGAGCCAGCCTCTGAACCTGAATCCCAGTTAGAGCCTACGCCCAAGCCCGAGTCCGGGTCCGAGCCCCAGCCTACGCCTCAGTCCGATCCCCAGCCAGATCCTGCAGAAAACAGGGTTATCCTGGCAGAACTCGATCGTCAGATTGCCGCAGGGAAACATCACCGTTCAAACAATGTGGCGTTCAGCCTCTATGCCTCCAACGGCTTTGGCGATCAGCAGCATCGGAATGGCGTGTTGATGAGTCCTTCGCTGCTGGCAAACTATAACTATGCTCATTCGGCAACTCGTGCTGCTGATACCCGCGTCTGGCTCTATAACTATGAGGAACGGCAGAAGCATTACCAGCCGGTTTCGTTTGGACTGACTGTCAGAATCCCCATTTCATCGGTCTTTTCATTGTCATCTGGTGTGGCTTATACACGACTGCGCTCCGACTTTACGAATATCGCCAACGGTTATACGATAGAGCAGCGACAGACACTCCATTACCTTGGTATCCCCCTCAGCGGACAGTACCGTCTTTGGCATCTGCATGGTCTGAATGTCTATGCTACCGCTGGTGGGCAGATGGATATCAATGTTAAGGCGAAGTATGTTTCCAGTGGCGTGGAGGTCGAGTTCAGGAAAGATCGGTTACAGTTCAGTGTGCAGGGAGCCTTGGGCATACAGTATGACATCATCCCCCAACTGGGTATCTATGCCGAGCCAGGCATAAAATATTATTTTGACAACGGAAGCCACGTGCGCAACTTCTTCAAGGACAAGCCCACGAACTTCAACCTGCAAGTGGGCTTGCGCCTGAACCTCTGATTATTCGACGAGCAATCTCACTTCATAAGGTTCTTCTTTACCATTCTTTGAGGTCGAGTCTGCCGTTCATGCCTTTCTTGTAAGAGATGTTGAAACGGGCACGTTCGTAAGGCGCTTGATCAACGTCTTCATATAACTCATAAATAATCACGGTATAGTCGCCGTCGGCCAGAGGACCTACTTCACAATAGAGATCATAGGGGCAGATGCAATTTGCCAGCAGACCGTTGTATCTTTCCTCAATCTTGATGACGTTGTCAGAGATCGTTGCCTGTATGTTGAATCCTTCTGCTCCGCAGTTAAAACAGGCATTCACATGATTGAGCGACAGATAGCCATTGTCCATGCCTTTGTACTCAATGTACTCTGAAACAAGTTCAGCGTCGCTTCTTGTCTCTCCCCTGGTGGTACCCTTATCCTTACAACCTGTATTAGCAAAAGACTTCACATGAAAGTTCGAAGCACTTGTCGTACCCTCATCACTGCTGCAACCGCTCAGTCCTGCTATCGTCAGGAAGAGGGCACTCAGCCATAAATAGTTCTTTTTCATATCCCGTCATCGCCTGTTTTTACGACTTCGTGCTGGAACATGAGACACTCCTCCGGGGAGATATATAAGTTAAGCAGATTGACGACGAGGTTAGGATTCGTGAGGAGATAGAATTGGGTAGCCTTGGCGATGCGCATCATCTTCTGTAAGATGGGATCGTCATCACTGACCTGGGCGGCTTCCCAGTCCCACAGGTTGATTAGACCATGGTCCAGGTCTTCATAATAGGCCCGTTTGGCAGCATAGGGCAGCATATAGTGGCAACTGAAGATGTCCGTGTCGTCGATACTTCCTACCAGTTGGTGGCCGTCTTCCTTAAATTCGATAGCATAACGCTCCATGCCGCTTTCATGCTGATGCACCTTACCATCAGCATCTGTATAGCCCCATAACGTCCAGCGATGGATAATCTGGGCATTCGCATTGGATGAAGGATCGATATTGACATCCTGACGGATGCGGTTGAAGACGACGGGCTTCTGTTCCATCTTGGGACAGATCTTCCAGAAGTAGAGGTCGGTAAAGGCAGCAGTATAGGCGTAGTCTGGATTCACATTATTATTCAGTGTCACATCGAGTTGATAGGTGTCACCAAGGTCTGTCACTTCAAAACCGCCGACGGAAATGCCGCCATGCTCCCCATAGGTGCGTCCGATCACGAGGGTGCAGTAGTCGAAGTTAATCCATGTCTTGGGCACTTCCTTGTCACCCTTGTAAGCCGCGCGGAACTCCTCTTCGCTGTTAATCAGGAGGCACTCCTGCTCTTCTGGCCCTTCACTGAAGAAGGTTTGCCGCCCTGCAGACTCTGAACTGTGGAGCGCATCCAACATGAAGAATGAAAGTTCATTCCTCGGTATCAACAGTGACTCGGGATCGAAGCCATCGTCAGGGTAGATGCCGTCTTGGCTGATCTTGAACTCGATCAAGCCGTTGAATGTATAGTCGCAGTCCAGACAGCAGGCAGACCAGCCGTTGAGTTTGAGGTCCTGAAGTTTCAGGGTGATGGTTGATTGTCCCGTCTCGTCTGTCATGATGTTCACCACCTCGATGTGTCCGCCGTGTGCCCCAGGTGAATTCTGCCATCTGATGGTTCCATTGGGAGAATCTTCCTTCCAAGCCCTGAAACGGATGTAGTTCTTGAGAGTGTCACCCACCTCCAGGTCATCGACCCAAATGTTGTCGCGGCTCTCATACTCGATCTGCATGACATTAAAGACGGAGGAGTTGTTGACGTAAGCCGAGAACACCATGGGATATACATCATAATTCCTGTCGGGATCGCATACCGTTACTGACCAGCCTATCCTGCCGCAAGGGATCGGGTTCAGCCAGCATGTCTCTGTATCGCCATCATCCGATGTAATCTGCAATACGTTCATGTCGCCACGCGAGTAACTTGCGGCTCCTGTATTGCCTTCCAAACCGCTGGACATGCCACCGGTGATGTATTCTTCATTGTTGCTGCTGCAACTGATCAGCCCTGCTATCGTCAGGACCAATGTGCTCATTCTGCAAATGACACTCTTTTTCATACGCTTACGTTTTGATTGCAAATATATGGTGATTCTACTATATAAACCTTGGGAATGGTGAGAATACTGCATGAGAAAGGCGTGTTTTATAATTCCTTAACATAAATACAGGGTGTTAACCTAAAAATAACATTTAAATAACCTTAAATGCATGTAGTTTTCCATACCTTTGCAACGTCTAACAGGCAAATGAACAAATTTAAACGACAAGAATTATGGAATCAATTATCACAATCGCAACCGTTTTAACGATGTACTTCAACGCCGCTAATGACGTTAATTCCTCTTATTTGTATAATTCAGACCTGGAGGACGGTGTCATCCACAATATCGAGGTCTATGAGCAGAAGGCCGAGGGCCAGATGTGCGCCAAGATGGAGTATCGCTACAGTTACGACGAGCAGGGTCGCCTGACTTCTCGTGAGGTGATGCGCTGGGACAGCAGCAAGCAGGACTGGGTGAACGACTTCCGCCACACCTATAAATATTATAAGAACGGGTACAATATGGAAACCAGCAAGTGGGATGCCGAGCACCAGACTTATGATATTCCCTCTGAGGTGACACTCTACCGCGAGGTTGCTCCTTCTGTTACCTCCGTCAGAACTTATCGTATGAACGAGGCTAAGAACGACATGTATCTGATCAACAGAATGCTCTGCATGGAGTCCCTGGAACAGATCAGCGACAGACTGATGGCCGTCAAATAAATGGATAAATACATTCTCTCTCAATCATATATGACTGTCATTCGTACTCAGTGATGAATGGCAGTTGCCTTTTTTACAGAAAGATAACATTAGTTTGACAGGTTTTATAGAAAAAGTTACTACCTTTGCAAACCGAAAGCATAACCAAACAAAATCTTAGCAATATGAAACTGAGGAAAATCTTTGTAGCAGTCGCACTGCTCACTGCAGGACTGGCATCGGCACAGCAGATGCCCGAAGTGCCTGTAGATTCTGGTGTCCGTATCGGCAAACTCGACAATGGACTGACCTATTATCTCCGTCACAACAACAACCCTGAGAAGAAGGCCAATTTCTACATTGCCCAGCGCGTGGGTTCCATCCAGGAGGATGACTCGCAGCAGGGTCTGGCCCACTTCCTGGAGCACATGGCTTTCAACGGTTCGGAGCACTTCCCCTCAGGGAAGATGATTGAGTATCTGCAGACCATCGGTGTGCAGTTCGGGCGCAGTCTGAATGCCTATACCAGCATTGACCGTACCGTCTATTATATTGCCGATGTCTCCACAGAGCGCCAGTCGGCACTCGACTCTTGTGTGCTGGTGCTGAGAGACTGGTCGAGTGGCATCACTGCCGATCCTGAAGAGATTGAGAAGGAGCGTGACGTGATCCACAATGAGTACCGCATGCGTAACAGTCCTAGCCAGCGTATGATCGAGCGTGCGCTGCCAACTCTGTTCCAGGGCAGTAAGTACGGTTATCGTATGCCTATCGGTAAGATGGAGATTGTGGATAACTTCAAACCCGAGGAACTGGTGGCCTATTATAAGAAGTGGTATCGTCCGGACAACCAGGCGCTCGTCATCGTGGGTGACATTGATGTCGATTATACCGAGAACCTCATCAAGAGACTTTTCAGTGATATTGTCGTACCCGCTGATGCTGCCAAGGTGGTCGATGAGCCCGTGCCCGACAACGAGCAGGCGATCTACGTGGCAGAGAAGGATAAGGAGCAGCAGTATCCTGTACTGATGCTCTCGATGAAGCGTGATCCTATCCCCAGTGAACTGAAGAAGACGATGGCTTACCTCGTTACTGACTATCTGAGTGATCTCACATGTGCGATGTTCAACAGCCGTTTCTCTGAGATTCAGCAGCAGCCAGACTGTCCTTTCATTCAGGCATTGGTTCAGGATGGCAATTACCTGCAACTGGCTCGTACCAAGGATGCTCTGATGTTTATCGGCGTTGCCAAGGAGGGTAAGGAGATAGAGACCATGCAGGCTGTAATGCGTGAGGCCAAGCGTGCCAAGGACTTCGGCTTCACGGCCACAGAGTTCGCCCGTGCCAAGGCTGACTATCTGAGTGCCTTGGAGAAGCGATACACCAACCGTGACAAGATGAAGAATGAGGAGTTTGCAGACAGTTATATCGAGAACTTCCTTGAGAATGATCCTATCCCGTCGGTAGAGGATCTCTATCAGACGGTGACCATGCTGGCTCAGCAACTGCCTTTCGAGATCGTCAACCAGTTTGCCCAGCAGATTGTCAGTGTGGATGACAAGAACCTCGTGGCCTTCCAGATGGAACAGGAAAAGGAAGGTAAGACGTATTTGGCTCTTGATGCCATGAAGAAGGCTGTGGAGGATGTGCGCGCAGAGGCCCTCACCGCCTGGGTCGATAATGTGAAGGAAGAGCCGCTGATCGCTGAGTTGCCTGCCAAGGGAAAGATTGTCAAAGAGACGGAGAACAAGGTGCTCGGCTATCAGGAACTGACTCTCTCTAACGGTGCCAAGGTAATCCTGAAGAAGACCGACTTCAAGGATGACGAGGTCATGATGCAGGCTGAGGCCAAGGGCGGCATGTCGCTCTTCGGCAAGGAGGATATCATGAACCTCCAACTCATCGAGCCCGCTCAGATGTATAGTGGTCTTGGCAACTTCTCTAAATCAGAACTCGACAAGGCCCTTGCAGGTAAGCAGGCCAGCGTGGGACTTAGCGTG
Organism: Prevotella sp.; assembly: GCA_017430675.1. Next base: position 7,817 of record JAFRMM010000140.1, on the reverse strand, counting down.
AAGGAGGATCGTCAGTATATCAGCGGACGCTCTGTTCCCAAGGATATTGAGACGCTCTTCCAGTTGTTCTATCTCACACAGACCAATATCAAGAAAGATGAGAAGTCGATGGCTTCGTTCGTCAACCAGATGCAGATGGTTCTGAAGAACAAGAGCCTGAACCACCAGTTGGTCTATAACGACTCTCTTGAGAGTACCAAGAACAATGGTAATCCTCTCTACAGACTCCCTGAGGTGGAGGATATCCAGAAGTTCGACTATGACCGTACGCTCCAGATGCTGAAGCAACTCTATGTCAATGGCGGTCAGTTCACCTATACGGTCATCGGTAATTTCGACGAGCAGACCGTCCGTCCTCTCATCGAGCAGTATATCGCTTCCCTGCCTGCCGGTAAGGCTGTGACGGCGAAGGATATCCGTACCTTCTTCAAGGGTGAGAAGGTGAACCGCTTCGAAAGACAGATGGAGACACCGCAGGCCCAGACTACAGAGATCTGGATGAACGATAATCTGGCCTACACGCTCGAGAACAAGGTGCTGCTCGATGCCGCATCCCGTGTGCTTACCCGTATCTACCTGCGTACGATCCGTGAGGAGGAGAGCGCTGCCTACAACGTAGGTTGTGGTGGAACCATTGATAATTTCGGTGCAAAGCCCGTCTTCTTCCTGACTGCTCAGGCTCCTACCAATCCTGACAAGCAGACGATTGCTGAGGATCTGATGATGAAGTATCTGAAGGAGTGCATGGAGAATATCGACGAGACAGACCTGAGTCCTGTTAAGGAGACGATGCTGAAACAGGCTGAGGACGCTGACCGCGAGAATGGTCACTGGATGGATGTGCTGACAGAGTGGACTGCCGAGGGCGTTGACCTCCAGACCAACTATGCAGAGACAGTAAAGGCCCTGACTTCTCAAAAGGTTCAGGCATTTATCGCCGATTTCATCGCTGCTGGTAACCACGCTTCTATCGTGATGATGCCCGAGAAGTAATAAAAACCCTTAAAATGGTAAGAAAATCCGTAATCGGTATAGGCCGATTACGGATTTTTATTCGTAACTTTGTCCCCACAAAGGCTACAATATGACAATGGAACTCATTAAAGACAAGACATTCGGAGGCGAGCGCCCACTGTTCGCCACCCACGACCTCAGGTTGGAGAACATCACCATTACCGATGGAGAGTCTGGCATCAAACAGTGTCAGAATATGGAATGCTACAATAGCAAGTTTTATGGCAAGTATCCCTGGTGGCACGTCGATGGTGCCTATATCGAGAACTGTTACTTCGCCGAGGGCTCCCGTTCGGCCATCTGGTACACGAACGATCTGGTGATGAAGAACTCGCGCATCGACGGGCCGAAGTTCTTTCGCGAGATGAGGAATCTTGAACTGGAGAACGTGGAGATTACCGATGCCGACGAGACCTTCTGGAAGGTGGATGGCCTGAAGATCAAGAATGTGAAGTTGCATGGCGGCACCTATCCTTTTATGTTCTCGAAGAATATCTACGTGGATGGTCTGGAGAGCGATTCGAAATATGTGTTCCAATACTGTCAGAATGTGGAGGTGCACAATGCGAACATCCTGACAAAGGACTCTTTCTGGGAATGTGAGAACATCACCATCTACGACTCCGTACTCGATGGCGAGTATCTGGCCTGGCACTCGAAGAACGTGCGGCTGGTGAACTGTCATCTGGCTGGAGAACAACTGCTCTGCTACACTCAGAACCTCGTACTGGAGAACTGCACCATCGATGCGGCCTGCGACCGTATGTTCGAGTACTCTACCGTTGAGGCTGACATCAAAGGACATATCGAGAACATCAAGAATCCCACGAGCGGACACATTATCGCCGATTCCATCGGTAGTATTACCATTGATGAGAACGTCCGCCAGCCGAATAACTGTATGATAGAAGTAAGGAAATGAAATACGATTTTGATGAATTGGTGGAGCGGCGCGGCACTAACTGCGTGAAATGGGATGAGAGCCTGTCACCCGATGTCATCCCCCTCTGGGTCGCTGATATGGACTTCCGTGTGGCTCCCGCCATCCAGAAGGCCCTGCAGCAGAGGGTAGAGCATGGCGTGTTTGGCTATAACATTGTGCCAGAGAGTTATTATGAGGCCGTCATCTCCTGGTTCCGCCGTCGTCACCAGTGGGAGATCCAGCGCCAGTGGATCCTCTATACCACGGCTGTGGTGCCCGCTATGTCCTGTGTCATCAAGGCATTGACCATGCCTGGCGAGAAGGTGCTGATCCTGTCGCCAGCCTATAACTGCTTCTTCTCCAGCATCAGGAACAATGGCTGTGAGGTGTTCGAATCGCCCTTGAAGGCTGAGGGCGATACCTTCGAGATCGACTGGCAGGATTTCGAGGCGAAGTGTGCCGATGAGAAGACCACACTCTTCCTGCTCTGCAACCCTCATAATCCCTCCGGGCGCGTCTGGACCCGTGAAGAACTGCAACGGATGTACGATATCTGCCATCAGTATGGTGTGAAGGTGGCGAGCGATGAGATTCACTGCGAACTTATCATGCCTGGCTACAAGTTCGTCCCGTTAGGAACCGTCATCGATGATTGCGTGGTGATGAACTCGCCCTCGAAGAACTTCAACACTGCCGGTCTTCAGATTGCCAATATCATCTGTTCACATCCCTCATGGCGCCGTCGTATCGACCGTGCCATTAACATCAACGAGGTGTGCGACGTGAATCCCTTCGGCATTGTGGCCCTTGAGGCTGCCTATAATGAGAGTGAGGACTGGATCGACGAACTGAACCAGTATCTTTGGGGTAATTACACCGTTTTGTGCGATTTCATCGAGAAAAACATCCCCCAGTGGAAGGTGTGTCGCCTCGAAGGCACTTATCTCCCTTGGGTGGATATCTCAGCGATGGGCATTACTTCACAGGAACTTTGCGACCGTCTGCTTCGTGAGGCCAAGGTATGGGTCAATCCCGGCACGATGTATGGTCCAAAGACAGGTGAGGGCTATGTCCGTCTGAACATAGCCACTCAGCGCAGTCGTTTGGTGGAAGCCCTTAACCGCGTGGCTAAGGCTTTGGAACATTCTTGATGCGGTTCAGGTAGAACTCGCGGAAATCAGTCCACTTATAATAAGGATACTGTGTTGTGGGGACGGGCAGACTGGCCTCACAACCATTCAGTAGGCATTTCAGAAGGATATCGCTGTTTTTCTTGTTGCGGTAGAAGATCAGTTGGATGTTGCAGGCCTTGCCTGTCTGCCAGTTCTGATACACATTCTTCACCTCGTAGGGATCCTCTGGGTCTTTGTCTGCTCCATTGATGCCCATCAGCACCGTCAACGGACCAATATAGGTGTCGTGGCCGAAGCGCAGGTCGGCGATATGGTCGCTGCTGCCGTTGAGCACGGCATCTGCCTTTTGGATAAAGTCCTCGAGGATGGGAACTACCACATACTGGGGACCGAACACCCAGGCATAGGTGCCTAGATTCTCCTGCTCCCATCGTGATGCAATCTCCTCGTCGGTGATGATGTTCCCCATCATCCCTTCATGGCCGATGCTGGGCAGTGACGTATAGAGGTTGATGAGGTTGGGCGCGATGCGCTTCATGTCGCCTGGCAGTCCCTCTGTACTGGTAAAGATGCGGGGGATAATCTTCTCGTACAGCGAGTTGTCGGACTGGAACTTGTCACGGTTCTGCTCGAAACGGGCCTTTGCCTTCGGGAAGTTGCGCTTGTTGGGATTCTGTCTGTCATCTGGTACCACGGCATCGAGGGTGAAGCGCGATGACTGCTCACGGATCTCGATCTTCGGGTTACACTGCACCAGTTCTTGGCAGAAAGCCGACATACTGAGCACGCAACGGCCTGACAGAGAGGAGACGGCCAGCACGTTACCGCCCTTCTTGAAGACCTCAGGGAAGCGGTTATACATCGTACGGGCGATGCCCTGATGCTGTTCCCAGCCCAGTTGCGTCAGTTCGCTCACACCCGTCGTCAGTTCCTTCTTGGCGGCCATGAACTTATCGTGGAAGGCCTCGCCCTCAGGTGTCAGCAGGTGTTTGTTGTGGGCTGCGGTGAGCAGCGTGTCCAGTTCCTTATACAGAAAACCGTTCCAGTAGTAGCGGGAGCCGTGACGGGCATAGTGGCTGATGTAGAAGGGCTTGTAACCCTTAGGCGTTTTGGTTAGTGGACAAGCCTCCTGCTGATAGGGGTAGTCAGTACCATAGGCTTTCCTGGGGTTGGCCTTGAGTTGTTCAAGGGCAGGGGTGGTCTGCGCTCCTGCTGTCAGGGTCAGGAGTGCCAGGGTCATGATGGTGAGTATTCTTTTCATAATGTTGGGTATTTAGTTAATCAGGAAAATCTTGGTGAGACCGTTGTAGGTGGCCTTGATGGTGGCGCGGCCCTCGACGATGGGGCTGATCTCAAATTCCACGCCAGGGATGGAGGCCGTGGCTGTTAGTCTAGAGCCATCGCCGAGTTTGCCATACACCTGATAGTGGTTGACTTCTGTGTAGCCGTTGGCATTAGTGAAGAACACAGGTGTCGTAGGAATGTTCAACTGCTGTCCATCGGCAGTAATGGTCACTTGAGGTACGTGCTTAGGCCCCAGTTTCTGGCCGTCCTTCACAAAACCGATGCCGTGCAGGTCAAAAAGCCCCTGTGGTCGCTGGGGTCTGCGGGGACCTCCCCACTGTGGGCGCTCTGGAGCCTTGATCTCAGGACCTTCGGCCACGAGGTAGATGGCGTGCTTTCCCGTCAGTCCTTCGACGGCTGGTACGGCTTGCTCATAAGTCATGGAAAACATTGGTGCGTCGGCAGGGATATTAAAAACAGCGATTTCATCGCCTTTCCAGGGGTCGTCGAGCAGTACGTGGATATTAAAGGCTCCATGTCCGTTGACCGTCATGTTCAGACAGAGTGTCGTACCGTCACCAGCCTTGGTGCCCTCAAAGGCCTTCAGACCCTTCGTGTCAGAAGCCAGACCGCCGAAGCCGAAATACTTGAAGCCAACGATACCGCCGTTGGTGATACCAGCCAGATCCATGGAGTTGTTCCAGATGTCGTGGTTGTCCTGCATCCACTCGTTGCTGTTGGTGCCACCCGTCCAGAAGCATGCAATACCGGCTGAGTAATATTGATAGGGCGGCAGTCCGAAGATCTGGAAGCCCTCGCTGGTTACCTCGGCACCTGTATAGGTGTTACCGTCGGTGGCAGCAGCCGTCCATTCATGATCCTTGGCGTAGGGGTCATAGCCTGTAATCTTCACCATACCGCCCTTGCTGACGGGTTTCTTGTCCCATGTGATCTTCACGGGAGCCACCATCGGCTGACGGGCGAAACCGAAGCCGCGTGGCGGACGGTGGTAGAACACGTACCACTGGCCGTTGATCTCCTGCAGCGAACCGTGGGTGTTATGACCTGCGTTGGTGGTGATGAGATGTGAACCGTCTTCACCAGTCACCACGCCACGCGAATCCACGAGCACGCCGCCAGAGCGCCACGGGCCTAAGGGCGAGTCACCGAAGGCATAGCGCAGGGCGGAGTTCGTATTGCCCAGACCATACTCCTTGCCGCTGTAGCCAGAGAACACCATCACGTACTTATTACCTACCTGACGGATTGACGAGGCTTCGAAGAAGTTGAAGTCGAGCGGATCCTGACCCAGGTAGAGCGCCTTATACTCGCTGCCCTCCTTGTCGAGCAGTTTACCGTCGTAACTGCAAGCAGGGATGAAGGGGTCGATCAGTTCCGTACCCTCGCGCTGGGAATACATGGTATTCTGATCCAGTTCACAGGCCGTAGAGTGCTGGAAACCGTAGAACACATAAGCGCGGAAGCCCTTGTCGTAGTCCTTGTCCTTCTTGTCGGTGATATTCTCGATAAATACGGAGGGGTCGAAGTCGATGAGTGATCCGGGCAGACACTGACGACCGTCTTCCGTGAGGTTGATAGGCGTGAAGGGTCCGTTCGGACGGTCACCCTTGCAGACCATCGCCACGCGCTGCCAGCCGCGGGAGTGGGGGTAGAGGTAGTAGGTCTTCTTGCCCGTCGCCCTGTCCTTCACTTCCACCAGATCAGGGGCAAACATCGTGTCCCAGTGCCCATCCACATAATGTGTGAAGATGGGACCCTCGTCGCGCCACAGGGAGAGATCCTCAACAGGTGCCGACCACATGCGGATGTCGCTACCGCAGTAGGCCGTGTAGTTCGTGTCGTGCGAACCGATGATGTAGGCACGCAGTTTGCCTGGGTTGTCTGGGTCTTCAAACACGCGGGGTTCGCCGTCGGGCAGGTGTTCCCACAGGGGCAGATAGGGGTTCTGGGCGTTGGCGGAAAGGGCGGCCAGCAACAGCAGGGGGAGTAGAAACAGTCTTTTCTTCATGTGTTATTGGTTTGTAGGTTCTTAATTTCTGCGCAAAGATAGCAAAAAATTCGCAAAATAGCCCATTTCTTTTGTTTTTTTCATCTTTTCTCCGTACCTTTGCAGCCGAAAAGCACTCGCCCTGATAGTTAAATGGATATAACAAGGCTCTCCTAAAGCTTAGTTCCGAGTTCGATTCTCGGTCGGGGTACCATCTGTAATGCGCATTTTCAAAGAGTCCCACAAAATAGAAGTGCACAAGGAAATCCCTTGTGCACTTCTTATATTATATAATAAGGTGTAGGCCTTACTTCTTTTTCTTGGCGGGAGCATCTGACAGTTCGCCTTCCTCCTTGATCGAGCGGCCCAGTGTCAGGTAGGCAACAGGGGCGGCGATGAAGAGTGAAGACAACGTACCGAAGATCACACCGAGAATCATGGCGAATGAGAACGAGCGGATGCTGTCACCACCGAGGATGAAGATAGCCAACAGCACGATCAGGGTCGTCACAGAGGTGTTGATGGTACGGGCCAGCGTCTGGTTCAGTGAGTCGTTGAACAACTGCTGACGGTCGCGCTTGCCGAAGAGACCGATGTTCTCACGGATACGGTCGAACACCACCACCTTATCGTTGATGGAGTAACCAATCACCGTCAGGATAGCACCAATGAATGTCTGGTCGATCTCCAACGACATGGGCACCCATCCCCAGAGTACTGAGTAGAAGCCGATTACAATGAGGGCGTCGAGTGCCAGGGCTACCGTAGAGCCTACGGAGAAGGCCACGTTGCGGAAGCGGAACAGGATGTAGAGGAAGATGGCCACCAGAGCGATGATCACGGAGATGATAGCGCCGTAGGTGATATCCTTAGCCACAGAAGGTCCTACCTTTGCAGAAGAGATGATAGAACCACCTTCGCGGACATCCGGATTCTTGAAGTGCTCCACATTGTCCTGGCTCACCAGTCCGGCCTTCTTCAAAGTGTTAAAGAGGATGGTCTCTGCCTGATCGTCAACCTCAGGATTGTTCGACTCGATATCCCAGTTGGTGGAGATACGCACGGTTTTACCATCGGTACCGAGGGCGATGACGCTGGTGTTAGCCTCCTGGTTAGCCTTCTCACCGATGGTGTTGATGAAGGCGCCGCTGAGAGCCTGGCGCACCTGCTCTACGGGTGTCTCCTTGTCGAGCACGACGACGTAGTTACGGCCACCGGTGAAGTCGATACTCTGGCTTAAGCCGCGGACAGCGAACGAGATACAGAAGATGACGGCAGCGGCACCCCAGATGATGAACGACTTCTTATAGGCGCCCATGAAGTTGATGTGCGAGTTCTGCATCATGTTCTTTGAGTAGGCGGTGACGAAGGTCAGGTTGGTCCACTTGTCCTTCTTCAGACGGTTCTCATAGACCAGACGTGTCAGGAACACGGCGGTGAAGAACGAGCAGAAGAT
>JAFRMM010000139.1 GCA_017430675.1 Prevotella sp. | reverse complement strand
AACTTACGGCAAACGGCAAACAACTTTTCGTAAGTGTCAGCCTCTGGATCCATCGCTGCCAATGTCTGAGTATGCAACTTTCCTGTTTCGTTACGGTCGAAGCGCTTAGTGAGGAAATGGTTGACACCATCTACCTCAAGCAATCGAGATTCCATCATATTGATACCAGCTGCAGTCGCCATCTCATAATAGGTCTGCTCTAATTCCGCAGACGAACGGGTTTTATCGCCAAACTTCAGGATATAATAGTCCAAGTTTGGCTCCACGTCAATCTGGCCACTACGAATTGCACCCGTTTCCCTATCGATAGCAATAATACCTTTGGGTTGACGGCCACCTGCTGAGGTACCTACGGCAATCAACGACTGCAAAGTCAATGACTCGTCTGGCAGAATCCTTACGTTCTCTCGCTCTATAGCGATCTTCTCTGCCAACTCTGCCAAAGCCTTGATGTCAATTTTGCCTGTTGTGGTACTTCGCTCTATCTCAGGCACAAATTCCAAGGCACCCATGCCTCGCTTACCTATGAAGGCCAGTTTTTCAAGCGAAGTCACATTTCTTTCTGTCAGATTATTGTTCTTTCGCCATTGCTCAAACAATTGGTTACCCCAAGCATCTGGCAGAGAATCGGCAATGAACGAGGGAAGTTTCTGATAAATGCGCTCCGCTTCACCAAAGATGGCACGGGTACTGAGCGGATTGTGAATGGATGCAGCCAATGGAGCCACATCCAAAGTCCCTTTCAAAAACTCTGGATTATACATGAAGAATGACGTCTTTCGGACATCGTGCCATGCCAAGCGTCCTATCTCCTGCCCCCATAGGAATACTTTCAAAACCTCTCGCATCATTTTTTATGTCTTACTCGTTGAATCTTCTTGTTCTCTTTATATAAATAAGGTGACTCTGGCTGTTCCGGCATCAGTTCGCTGAGATCATTGATACAACCGACGGCTTTCAACAGCAGCAAGAACGAACTGAGGGCAATGTTCGTAACAGAGCCATTCTCAAACCGATAGACAGTCAGCACAGACAGCCCAGCCATCTCTGCCACCTCTTTCTGAGTCATGTTAGCCCTTAGTCGGTAGTCTTTAAATCGACTGCCGAGCATCCTTACCAACTCTGGTGCTGAATATTCCGAATAATCTTCCATATATAACTATACTAATCTGATAATTTACACATAAAAACACCACATAACATATCATTAATGTATATTTCAGGTTGCAAAAATAAAGAATTGTTTTCAATCCACCAAACTTTTTCGGATAAATGTGCGATTATTGGGAGATTATTCTTACCTTTGCAGCAACTCATGGGCAATTGTATGAAAATTGAGATCACTGATGCGAGGAAGGAACAGGCTTCGGAGATAGCCCGTCTGATTATGATGGCTATGACGGATGACTGTTGCCTGCATTTCTGTGGTGAAGGCTATGGTTTGGACGATTTCCGCAGGATGATGACAGAACTCGTCAGTCGTGAGGATTCCCAATACAGTTACAGGAACACCTTGCTTGCCATGTCAGATAACAAGGTGGTAGGAATCGCTGTCAGTTACGATGGCGGCAGACTACACGAGTTGCGACAGGCCTTCATCGCAGCAGCCAAGCAGTATATCGGCAAGGATCACACTGGCATGGACGATGAGACACAGGCTGGTGAGTTGTATCTTGACTCTCTGGCCGTGCTGCCAGCCTATCGCAGACAAGGCATTGCCCAGCGCCTTCTGAAAGCCACCAAAGAGAAAGCCGACAGCATGGGACTGCCATGCGTCGGCTTGTTGGTTGATCAAAGTAATCCTGCTGGCGAGGCCCTTTACGCCTCCGTTGGATTCCGTTATCAGAATGACAGCCAATGGGGCGGTCACCCCATGAAGCACCTTACATTATAAAATTCGGAAACACCTTTTTACAGGATGTTTCCGAACTTTGCTCTGAGGTGCCTGGCGGATTCGAACCGCCGTAGACGGTTTTGCAGACCGTTGACTAAGCCACTCATCCAAGGCACCTTTTCTTGAATGCGGGTGCAAAGGTAGGAATAATAATCGACACGGCCAAATTTTTGCCCTATTTTTTGTGGTAACAATCTGCTTTTTTCTTGCAGGCGGCCTTTTGAGCCTCTTTCAGCGCACAACCACTACACCCATAACAAGGGTCATTGGCACGACGAAAAGCCCTATAGCCACGCCATGCTGCATAGCCCACTGCCAGGGCAATGATGATGATCGTCATTGCGGTCTGCATACTATTAGCACCCCTTCTTTAGTCTTCGTCCTCTGACTACAATTCTATCCGCTGGCAGCCAATCCACGCTGTCCAGTTCCTCAGGCTTCAGCCAACGAGCCGCCTCGTGCTCCTTCAGCGTGAGCGATCCGCTCCCGATATGGCACCAGAAACAGTGCATCGTCAGATGAAAAGCAGGATAGTCGTAATCCACGGTTTGTATCAATCGTTCTACGACGATCTTCGTTTCCAGTTCCTCCCAGATCTCACGCTTCAGCGCTTCCTCAGGAGTTTCCCCCTGCTCTATCTTGCCACCAGGGAACTCCCAGCCATCCTTATAATCGCCATACCCCCGCTGAGTGGCGAAGACCCGCCCCTCGTCATCATGTATGATCGCTGCCACGACTTCAATCTGTTTCATTCCTCTGCTACTTTCAGCATGCCGCTGTTGTGGAGAGAGATTAGCCATTCTACTTCCTCAGTTCCCAATCTACATCGAAGTCATCACCAGCATCATCAACAGTCACGTCATAGGTCACGTCCTCACCGTTGAGTTTGCCAGTCAGCACACCCTTGTAACCTTTCCCATCGCTCTTTTCGAGTTTCAGATCAGTCACCTCCAGACGGTTCCCCTGCTGCTGTTCATACTCCACGATGCCCTGTGTCACCTTGTCTGTCAGTTTATCTTCCGAAACGATGCATCCACTCAGCATCACCAATGCTGAGAATGCGAAAACCAAAGAAACAATACACTTCTTCATAACGCTATACAAAATACTACAAATTTAGTAATTATAACTATAGTTTCCAAATATCTAATTTATTTCATATCTATAGTGAAACTAAAATTGGTCTGTCCATCATTGTCTGGACCATAGATAAAGGCATAAGAAAAAACTTTATGACCACATATCGTATAATCTTTTAAGAAATCATTTTCAAAGATATCAAGCCAACGTGTCCGACAAACCTTTCCTTTATGTACAATATAATGATTAGGGATTTTCAAATCACTAATCCCAAACAACAGAGCAATTGACTTAATGTACTTTTCAATATTGGGAAGAATATTATTGTGCCCATCTACAATATCTTTAAATCCCCCATCACCTGATTTACATTTAAACTGTTCTTTGAAATAAGCCTTTGTCTTTGTCTTAATATCCTCAACTATCTTCTTCCTTTGATCCTCATATTCTTCTTTCTTATGTCTCTTACCGTCTGCTAATTTTATAGCATCGACAATCTCATCAGATGCAGAACCCATTTTATCTAAATATGCTTTTAATTTCATAATGCTCCCCTTTGGTGCCTTCTCATCAAGCCATTTCCACCAGAAATCAGCATTACTTTTATATGCATACATAGATGTTTTCATTGCATCATCAGCCCTATGCAATAAATCGCCAATTTTAATCTTAGAATTGGGAACTGACGCATATAGGTTTGGTAGAGAGATTTTCACGTCTTCACTCTCTAATTGCGCTATGAGGTATTGTACCGTTCCAAATGGATACTTATTTTTAAATCCCTCAGAACTAAATACCCTCAGATTTTTACTATCATCACTTTGGGGACTGTATTTGTTACCCAGTTTCATGATTCTTTTCATGTGAGCATCATTAACAGCGACAATATGTTGATCAATGCATATTGCTTCATCATTGGTGACGAACATATCAATATATACATATTTGTAGAGATCGTCATAACCGTCTGCCAGCCATACAGAATCTTTACTGTTTGTAAAACCGACTATTTGGCAATTACAATACTTACACAGAATAATTCCGCTTAATATTCCATCAATATCAGTATTGATAATGATATGAGGATTCTTTTCAAATAGTTCTTTTAACATATACCTTTTATTCTATTTTTCCACACTAAAATTCCAAGAAGAAAAAGGCTGTCCATAAGACATCTTAACACCTTCACATGTAATGTCAGGATTCTTTTTCTTGCATTTTTCAACAAAACCGTTATTAAACTTGACTTGCATGTGCCCAACCTTTCTATTATCAAGGTAGAAAGCCACGTATGAAGTTTGATATTTTCCAACAGTAACATCTTTAGCCCTAGACACATCAACAGTTTGAGGAACTGTCTTTAATTCGTAGCCATTTTTCTTATATGTAACTACCCAAAATGGGATGGGAGAATCACTATGAAACAATAAACTCAGCAACTTTTCCTTATTCTTTACATAAGGCCAGTTTTCAATAACGGCATCTCGTATTAAGTCTATATATGCATCTGTTGTTTTACTTGGTCTTCTCTTTCTAAACCAATTTTCAACACCATCATATTTGTCTGTCATTTCCTGAATATATTCTTGAGAATAAGAATGCAATTGGCTTCTTAAATTCGCAATTTGTGAATCCGTAATGAAGTTCTTTCCTGTAACATTTAAGGTGCAGGTATTAGCATATTTCACAGACAGACCGATCTTAGACTCATTACTGTTTGAATCTTCTACTACCATTACAATATCTGCAGGGCCTACTTCATCATTTTGAGTTTCAAATGTAACATCCTTGAGATTCAGGTTCTTCTTGGCTAATTCATTCAATATTGCTTGGATGTTTGTCATTTTCATTATTTGAAGAACTTTTGAACTATCATGGCGCTTACGTATTGAATTCATGACTTTAGAATAATCGGTGCTATTCTTTTCTATCAATTTTGCGAAAAGCGCAATTTCATACTCAACACCAGTATTGATGTTGGTCTCAATTTCGTTTAGGGTTGTAGTGTAAAGCATATTACGGTTTTATTAAATGATACACTGGAATTCCTAGACCTTTTGATATTTTCAACAATGAGAGATAAGACGGATTTCTTTCCCCTCTTTCAAGCATACCAACATAATTTCTGTCAACACCAGATTTTATTGCTAATTCAATCTGTGTTAAACCTTTTCGTTCTCTTTTAGACTTAATAACCTTGCCTAATTCTACTAATTCTACTCGTGCCATATACCTACAATAAGTATCATAAAAAAAAGCACCGCTTTCGCGATGCTTACTATTGATTATCACTAAATAAATCTAACTCCAATTCCCTTTTGTCTGGAGGAAATTGCACCTCTTTTGAATATTGATGCTGCATTTCTTTATCTCCAAACATGTATTTTGCAAAGACTTTTACAAGTTCGACATTTATACTGTTTCCAAATTGTTTATATGCCTGAGCGTTCTTCTCATCATATTGAAAAGAATCAGGAAAACTCTGAAGCCTGGCACATTCCCTAGGTGTCAAGAATCTTTTTCGCTTCCCAACTATGGATGTTTGGGTTATAGCAACCAAAGCAGGAAAGTATGTACCTGGTTTTACACGAAGTCCAGATGGTCGAATCTGCATAATATGAATCCACACATTGGGTGTTTTAGTCTCACCCGCCTGCCATTCAAACTTTGCCTTAGAACCAAAGAAATTCTTGTTTTTATAGGCTCTAGGTAACCAGTTGGCAATAAATTCTTTATTACCTTTCCATAATTCATTATTCTTTATAATGAAATTCTGCATCCATTTAGGAAGATTATCCCAGTCTTTAACCAGATGATTGTCTTCTAAAGAACATAAGGAGTCTGCCCAAACAGGGAAACCTGGCAGTTTATCACATTTGATATTCTGTACGAACTCATTCCATAAATCTATCCATTCTATCTGGTCATCTCTAAGTTTATAGAGTTCTAAGTCCTCTATTTCATCATCATTAAGAAGAATATCATCAATACTGCAACGAGGGATTTTGCTGATATTAAAGTAAAAAGGTGGTAGTGTTCCCAAGTCTTTTCTTACACACATTATAAAAACACGTTCTCGATGTTGGGGTACACCTATATAATGTGGGCTAAAAATGACAGGCTCATCGATTACATTATATCCCGCATCATCCAAGGAATCATGAATAACTCTCCATGTATTACCATGATCATGACTTGCCAGGTTCCTGACATTCTCCAATAATGCATATTTGGGGTGATGGTGTTCCAGTATCCTCATAATGTCAAAAAACAGAGTACCCTTTGTTTTGTCTTTAAATCCAAGACGATTTCCTGCCTTAGAAAAAGCCTGGCATGGAAAACCTGCGCATAATACGTCATGGGGGGGAATATCTTTCGCATTAACCTTGGTAATATCGCCATCTGGCTTTATACCATAATTCTTTTCGTATGTCTTTCGGCAATCAACATCAATATCACATGCATATAAGCAAGTGCCACCAAGTTCTGTCATTGCCTGATGAAAACCTCCTATTCCACAAAAAAGATCTATAAACGTAAATTTATCCATTTTTGTCTTTTATTCTCTGCTTATAAATTCTTGCATATCACTTTCTCCAACGTAGTAAAATATGGAGCATAGTTATTTCGATCATAATTTGGATGGGGCAAATTGCCGCCTAATTCTTCAATTGTATGCCCCAGACAATCCTTTAGATTGAAACATAGATACATTTCACCATTACTATTAAAGCCCATCGTTTTAAGAAAAGCGCCTGTAGCAAGTACTGGTTCCTCTGCATCAAGTTCAAATATATTGGCTTTATCACCATGGTGCAAAAGCAGGTATCTAGGGGTCATAGAACAATCTTGTTTAAAGATGGAGCCCGTTCGGCCATCTGAACGAACATAATACAGTCGATTTTTAAGTATGAGATTGTAATGCTCTACATTTTTAAAATATCCAATGAGAACACACGAATCCATTATAGTACTGGATTGCTGCTTTACTGGCTGTTTTTCTTGAATATTTTCAAGAACGTCATAAATTGATTTTGCCAAAACATACGCCATACGTGGAGGAACAGCATTACCTATCATTTTATATATAGCCCTAATATTATCACAGTCAAAAATAAAACTGTCTGGGAATGTTTGAATTCTAGCACATTCTCTCACGCTCAGTCTTCTATATTCCTTTATTTTGCCTTGTTGAAAACTCCAATTCTCATGACCAAAGAACAACATTTTGGGTGATGATGGGTGAAGTGGTACGTTATCTGCAGTTGCATGTATCGTGAAAGATGGTTGGTTCCATCCTCTACGACGATTTCCCTTATAATAAAATGGTCCAAACGTGGAAGTCAATACATCATGATTAGAGCGTACTAAATTAGTTAGAAGAGGTTCCTTACCACTATAATGAATGGGTGCCTCCTGAATATCGCCTATTGCACGATTCAGTGGTATTGGTTCTATACTTGTTGGCATGGGAAAACGATAACAGATATGTAAATCTTTTCTGAAACCTATGATAAAGACTCGCTCACGATTCTGTGGAACGCGATAATTCACAGCATCAAGCAGCTCCCATTTGACATCATATCCAGCGGAATCCAATCTGATAAGAAAACCATCAAATACATCCTTAAACATATCATCCAAAATACCTTTAACGTTTTCGATCAGAAAGAATTTGGGCTTTTTAGCCTCAATCAACCCAATATAAGTCAGAAATAATTTCCCACGTTCATCGTCCAAGCCTCTTTGCTTACCTGCAACACTCCACGACTGACATGGAGGCCCTCCGATAAAGCCATCGCAGTCAGGAATACTCTCTGAAGATATATTATTAATGTCCTCTAAAACAAATATTGTATTAGGATGATTCTTAATATAAGTATCACGCACAGATGGTTCGAACTCATTTGCCCAAACCACTTGGAAGCCTGCCTGTTCAAAACCCAAATCAAGCCCTCCACAACCTGCGAAGAATGACACAACTTGCATTATCAGATATTTTACAAATCTATATAAGGAAGTATCACTCTCTTTTTTTCCTACCCCTATTACTGGACTTCGTATAGATTTCGCCCTTGCGAATCTCGCATACTGAATTGCGGTAGATTTTGGGCTCTTCGCCACAACGACTAAAATAGTTGTTCAATGACTTCTGGGTTATCAGCAATTCTTCTGATGAATGCCTGTCATATAGTGCTGCTGGAGAGCCGAAGAACTCAAACTCGTCAGTAGCCAATATGTGGAGTTGGATAATGTTTCTACTTGCCATAGATTCGTATTTGGTCTTAAATCAGGCACAAAGTTACTAAAATATGACCCGTTTTAAAAACAAATATTTACCCTTAACTAAAAATGTGGACGGACTTTTAAAGGAGAAATATTTGTTAAATGCTTGCAAAAATCAGAAACAGTTCTTGCTGGCGTTTCGTGGCTCCGTAGAAAAGTACCTACTATTTCTGCTTAAACTCCATCTCGCCAGAGAAGGAGATGCGCTCGCGCTGGCGAGAGCGGACATCGATGGTGGTGCTGCCGTTGTCGAAGATATCGAGGGTGTAGAGATAGGTGTCCTCGTCGTTCTTCACGTCGATCTCGATATGGCGCAGGCCGCTCTTCGGCTGCGACTCCTGGTAGTTGCGGATGGGAGCCGAGAAGTCCAGGGCGTTGCCGCCACCGTAGGGCACGCTATAGGCGCGGCCGAAATAAGGCAGGTAGGAGATCAGCGAGTCGTTGCGCACATCGACGGAATAGCCGTACGAGACTGTTTTGCTGGCGCCTCGCGAGGGATACATCCTGTTGACCGCGATCTGATAGTTCCTCTCCTGCAGGGCAGCCTTCACGGCCTTTGCCTGTTCTGCCGCCCTCGCAGCCCTCTCCTCTGCCGTGGCGCAACCTGCCAGCATCACCCACACCGTCAGTGCCATCACCGATGTCATAAGAACCTTCCTCATATCATTCATGTTCTGAGTGCAAATATACGAAAATTTTGGGAAACAAACAAAGAAATCTTGATAAATGCTTTCAAAAATCAAAAAAGGTTTTTATCTCTCAAGGTGAAATTTAATAATAAAATAAATATTAACTAGCACTTCTGACACTTCTAACACTTATTATTGTAAATCAGATAGTTATATTAAAAAATATCTAATACTTAACTAACACTGTAACTAACACTAAAGATGAAAATTGTTATCAGGAAAATCCCAAGGCTTGGGACGTTTCTAAAGGACTGCTTTTCATCCAAAAGGCAGTACTTTTCATCGAAAAAGCAGTACTTTTCGCACGAAAGGAGCCACCAAATTTTTGTACGGAGCCACTATAGCATCAAATTCTCTCGAGAATTCAACAGGTGTAAGGTATGGTGTTAGTTAAGTGTCAGTTAAAATATATCATAATAGCCTGATTATCAGAATATAGTGTTAGAAGTGTGAGAAGTGTCAGGTATTTGTGCATAAATCATCTGAAGGTCTCGAAAAATATTCGTATATTTACAGTCTGAAACACAATTAAAAAACTAAAAAAGAGACATCATGGACTATCGCATTACCAAGTTCAGGACCAAGGACGGGCAGATACCTGAGACGGCCGTGGGTTTTGAGGCGCGCCAGAAAGAGATGATAATTAGCAATATTAGTTCATATCGCTAAAATAATACGATATTATTTGCTGTTTTCATAAATAATGCTTATCTTTGCACCATATAACGTTAAGACAATGCTTGCACGGCCATGAGATGGATAAAGACGATCACACGGACGCTATCAGTCAGACTGAGTCTGATGATGGTGCTGGCGATAGGCATGCTGCTGATCGGGGTTCTGGTCGTGATGTTCCATTTCTCATGGCTCGCCATGAAGGCAGAGGCCCGTGGCGACGCCGAGCAGACGCTGGAGGGCACCTCCCAGCAGATCGATAATATCCTGATGAGCGTGGAGCAGTCGGCTGGCAATATCTACTTCGACATGATGAGGCATCCCTACAAGCCCGAACTGATGACGGCCTACTGCGAGAGGCTCGTGAGGAGCAATCCCTATATCGTGGGGTGCGCCATCGCCTTCAAACCTTATTACTATCCTGACAAGGAACTGCCCATGGTCTATGTGCACCATAAGGATTACAAGATAGATACGGACAGGAAGGCGGAACTGGTGACGCAGACCACATTTACTAACCGTCCCTATACGGAAAAGGTGTGGTACACTGAACCCGTAAAGACAGGACGCGCCCTCTGGACGGATCCGCTGAAGAACGAAGAGACGGAGGACGAGCCGCTGGTGACCTTCTGTCTGCCGATCTACGACAAGAGCCGGGCGTGCGTGGGCGTGCTGGCTGCCGACGTGCCCATCAGTCTGCTGTCACAGATCGTACTGGCCGCCAAGCCGTCGCCTAACGGATACAGTACGCTGCTGGCTGACAATGGCTCGTATATCGTGCACCCCGACACCACGAAACTGAACTACCAGACGGTGTTCTACCAGATGCACAAAGGGACCGACCACAGCGTCATTGAGGCAGCCGAAGCCATGGTGGCCGGTGAGAAGGGATACAAGTCTTTCTATGTGGATGGCAAGAAGTGGCACGTGTTCTACAAGCCCTTCAAGCGCACTGCAGCACCTGGGCGCATCACGGCAGACCTGGGCTGGAGCGTGGGCGTGGTATATCCCAACGATGACATCTTCGGCATGTTCAACAGGCTGCTCTACATCCTGTTGGCCATCGTCGTCATAGGACTCCTCATCTTCTTCATCCTCTGTCGTATCATCACCCACCGCAAGTTGCTGCCACTGCTCATGCTGAGGGATTCGGCACAGCGCATTGCCAACGGTGACTACAAGGACATGATCCCCGCCACGAGACGTAAAGACGAGATAGGACAACTGCAGGAGCACTTCCAGCGCATGCAGGAATCGCTGGCCTCGCACATCGGCCAGTTGGAAGAACTCTCGGCCACCCTGAAGAAGCGCAACGAAGAACTGGCGGATGCCTACGGGCAGGCCCAGAAGGCCGACAGGATCAAGACCCTGTTCCTGCATAATATGACGAACCAGATGGTGGAGCCCTCGAACGAGATTACCGCCAGCGTCACTGCGCTCTGCGACCTCTACGAGAGCGGCAGGATGGAGGAGGCACAGCCCGTGATCGATTCCATCAACAGACAGGACAAGGTGATGTTGGAAGTGCTTGGTGAGATGCTGCAGACAGCCGATAACGACATAGAGACAGGAGGTAAGACATGAACGGAGTGCATCATACACTGGCATCCAGGCTCATCGTGAGCATCCTGCAAATGGCCATACCCATCTTCCTGATATCGATGGGCGTCCTGTTCCTGCAGTCGCGGGAAGCCATCCACCAGGAGGCCGTGGAACGTGCCAACAGCACGGTCAACACGACTATGCAGCGCGTGAGGAACTGTATGACGATCGTGGAAACCGCCACCAACTCGAACACGTGGTTTGCCGAGACATATTTCGAGCCAGACTCGCTGCTGGCACTGACAAACCGCATCGTCAGGCTGAACAGTCATGTCAACGGATGCTCCGTCACGGCAAGGCCCGACATGTTCCCGGCCCTGGGGCATGACTTCTCCGCATACACCATCCGTGAGGGCGACTCCATCATCACCCAGCGGGAGGCTGAATACGACTATTACAGCAAGGACTGGTACTATATCCCTGCGACATTAGGCAAGGCCTGCTGGGTGGATCCCTTCGATGACTATAACGTGGGGACGCTGTCCAACTCCGAGATCATCGTCTCCTACTGCAAGCCCCTGTATCGGCAGGGCAGGATGATTGGTGTGATCTCGACAGACCTCTCGCTCAGGAGCATCGACAAGATGATCAACAACGGCGAGCCGCCCTACCCCGGTGCCTACTACGTGCTCATGGGAAGCAATGACAGATTCTTCATCAATCCCAGACCCGACCATGATATAGATGACGATGAGTACCACGTGAGCCGCTGTCAGATAACAGGGACGAAGTGGACGCTGGCACTCGTCTGCCCGGAAAGCGAGATGCTGAAGGACTACAACTACCTGAGTTATCTCATCGCCTCCCTCACCATCCTCGGACTGCTGATGATCCTCTGGCTCTGCCGTTATGGTGTCAATCAGGCCATCAGTCCGCTGAATGAACTCCTGACCACCACACAGAAGATCTCCGAAGGGCAGTACGACCAGATGATCCCCCACACAGACCGCGAGGATGCCATTGGCGGACTGCAGAACAGTTTCGCCACCATGCAGGAGTCCATCCACAACCAAGATGCCAGCATCCGCCAGACTGCCGAGGATACCAGGAAGAGCAACGAGGAACTGGCACGTGCCATGAAACTGGTGGAGGAGGCGCTCAGGCAGAAAGGCATTTTCATACAGAACGTGTCACACCAGATACGCACGCCCCTGAACATTATCCAGGGCTTCGCACAGGTGCTGAACGACAGTCCTGATCTGTCCAAGGAGGATCTGGACGTGATCACCAGCACCATGAAGCATAACGCCCTGCACCTGAACCGTATGGTGCTCATGCTCTTCGACAGTTCAGAGACTGGCGCCATCGAAGAACTGGTCAGTCAGAGAGACGACCAGGTCTTTTGCAACCAGATCGTTGGCGAATGCATCAGCCACACACATGAGCACTTCCCGGATATCAACATCAAGTTCCTGACGGATGTCAATGACAACTTTCAGATTCGAACCAGTCACCTCTACCTGATGCGCACATTGCGAGAGTTGCTCTATAATGCCGCCAAGTACTCTGACGGTCAGCATATCATAACACACGTCTTCCGCCAGGAAGGTTTCGTATGCTTCTCCGTGGAGGACAAGGGAGTAGGACTGCCTGAGGCTTCTCAGGAGATCATCTTCAATCCGTTCATCAAGATCGACGACCTGTCGGAAGGTCTCGGATTAGGACTACCGCTGTCCAAGCGCCACGCCCGCAGTCTGGGAGGCGACCTCACCATCGACACCAGTTATCATGAAGGGTGCCGATTCATCCTGAAAATACCCGTATGAAGACTGACCATGCCCATAGCGTGCTGCTCTGTCTGGCTTCAAACGTCGAGCAGAAGCGGAATATGGAGGCAGCCAGAATACTGCTCTCTGAACTTATCGCAGACTTCCGATATACCAGTGAGCACTGGACGGAGCCTGTCACCTCACACGGGGACAGGCACGCTGAGAGGTATCTGAACCAGTTGGCGACAGGGAGGACGGAACTCAGTGTAGAGGTTCTGAACCAGTGCCTGAAAGAGATAGAGCAACAACTTGGCAGAAAGCACGACAAGAGCGGTGTCGTGACCATCGACATCGACCTGTTGCTGTACGATGAGACGCGCTATCACCTGCGTGACTGGGAGCGTAACTACGTCAAGGACCTATTAGTAGAATTATGAAGAGAATCATCCTATCCACAGCCCTGCTGCTGGCCGTCGTCAGCGCCTCGGCACAGCGTTTTGAAGACTATTTCGAGGACCGCACCCTCAGGCTCGACTATATCTTTGCGGGCAACGAGAGCCTCCACCAGATATACGTCGATGAACTCGTCAGCATGCCCCGCTGGTATGGTCGCAGACAGCGGCTGGCGGAACTGCCACTGAAGGGCAACGGACAGATCACCGTGCGCTCCAAGAGGGACGACACCGTGATCTACCGGCACTCCTTCTCCACGCTCTTCCAGGAATGGCTCGCCACGGAGGAGGCCAAGCACACGCAGAAGTCGTTCGAGAACGTGTTCCTCGTGCCCTTCCCCAAAGATACGGTCATCATCAAGGTGGAAATCTTCGACTATCATGATGAGGTCATCAATTCGCTGACCCATACCGTGGCCCCACAGGACATCCTGATCCGTCAGACTGGCGAGCGCTTAGTGACTCCTTACGTCACACTGCAACAAGCAGCCGACACTTCGCGCTGCATCCATGTGGCCTACGTGGCAGAGGGCTACCGCCAGGAGGAGATGGGCACCTTCCTCGAGGACTGTCGCATAGCCATGGAGTCGCTCTTCGCCCATGAGCCGTTCAAGGAGAAGCAGGACCGTTTCAATATGATCGCCGTGATGTCGCCCTCAGAAGAGAGCGGCACGAGTTGGCCCGCCAAGGGCATCTGGAAGAATACGGTCTTAGGCTCGCATTTCGACACGTTCTACAGCGACCGTTACCTGACGACGCTCCATCTGAAGAGACTCCACAACGTGCTGGCTGGCACGCCCTACGAGCATATCATCATCCTCGTGAATACAGACCACTACGGTGGCGGGGGCATCTACAACTCGTATAACCTCACCTACACACACGGACCGAGTTTCCGTCCTGTCGTAGTGCATGAGTTCGGACACTCGTTTGGCGGCCTGGGCGATGAGTACGCCTACGGCAACGACGATCCCATGTACTTCCCAGACACGGAGCCGTGGGAGCCGAACCTCACCACCAAATGCAACTTCAGCAGTAAGTGGGAGAATCTCGTAAAGGAAGGAAAGGCTGGACTCATCGAGGGCGGCGGCTATCTGGAGAAGGGCGTCTGGCGAGGGTTTGACAACTGCCGTATGCGCACGAACGAAGAGCCTGAGTTCTGTCTGGTTTGTAAAGAGGCCCTCATCAGGCTCATCGATTTCTATACGAAATAATCAAATATCGAACTTGTTTTTCCGTTTGTCGGCCTTACGCGGCTGGGAGGGATGGAAGCCCATGTGGGGTGACTTCACACCCTGATATGAGGCATGGCGCTCACGGATGCGCTTGACGTAATCGACGGTCTCAGAGCCTCGCATATAACCATACTTCACAATCGGATCATTGTAATACTCAGGTGTGGCGAGTTTCAGCACGTAGGGCGCCACCTCACCCCAGCGGTGGGGATTATGGCCGTCGCGCTTCGCCAAGGCCATCGCATCGCGGATATGGAAAGAGCCGCCGTTGTAACTCGCCAGGACGAAGTTCGTACGCTCATAGCCATCGCGGATATCAGAGAAAGCCTGCTGGAGTTCCGCAATCAGTTTGGCAGCAGCGGCGATGTTCTTCTCAGGATCATAGAGTTGGCTGCGGGGCACACCCAGATGGTCAGCCGTACCAGGCATGATCTGCATGAGACCCTTGGCACCTACGAAAGAGACGGCCTTGGGGTCGAACGTCGATTCCTGATAGCACTGGGCGGCCATCAGGCGCCAGTCCCAGCGGATATCACGGCTGTAGGTCATGAAGAGTTGGTCGTAGTGCGAGATGATGCCCTTGCCCCTGTCGAGCATCGGCGAGAAGATACGGCGACGCACCTTCTTCGTGGTGAGCAGGGCCGTCTCCTCCTTCTTCACCTCGTCGATGAGCGACGGATGGTACCAGCCTTTGAGTTCCTCAGCGAGTTCGGGCTTTGTCTCACCCACGTCGATCTTACCAGGCGTCTGCCATGCCACCATATCGACCTCACCCTCCTGCAGTTTGCGCACCATCTCGGCACTGTCGCGACAGACATCGACGCGCAGACGCACCCCTAAGGAGTCGGCAAAGCGCTGACAGATCAGGTACTGCGTTCCCAGTTGTTTGCCATGATAGTCGTAATAGGTCTCAGGGCCCGTGACGGTGGCAATGATCAGTTCACCGTTGGTCTGGATATCAGACAGGTCGAAGTCCTCTTCGACAGTGACGGAGTCGAGCACGGAACCGTAGGGCGTGACGACAGGCTCCTGTTTTCTGTGACAGGAGAAAAGCATGGAAACCAGCCCTAAAACTGCAAAAATATACAAAATCCGTTGCACTTCGTCAAGAATCTGCTGAAATTCGCTGCAAAAGTACGGAATTTCTTGCACATTCGCATATTTTTGAGTAAATTTGCACGCTTTTTTATGATTATTGAACATTAAGAATATGTTACGTATAGCAGTACAATCCAAAGGACGTCTGTTTGAAGACACCATGAACCTGTTGGCTGAGGCCGACATCAAGGTGAGCGCTTCGAAGCGGACCCTCTTAGTCCAGTCGTCGAACTTCCCCCTGGAGGTGCTTTACCTCCGTGATGATGATATTCCCCAGAGCGTGGCCAGTGGTGTGGCCGACATCGGCGTGGTAGGCGAGAACGAGTTCGTGGAGCGCGGCGAGGATGCTGAGATCGTCTCCCGCCTCGGCTTCTCCAAGTGCCGTCTGTCGCTGGCCATCCCCAAGGAGATAGACTATAAAGGTGTAGAGTGGTTCAACGGCAAGAAGATCGCCACGAGTTATCCCGCCATCCTGAAGCAGTTCCTCGACAAGCACGGCATCAAGGCCGAGATCCACGTGATCACTGGTTCCGTGGAAATCAGTCCGGGCATCGGACTGGCTGACGGTATCTTCGACATCGTGTCGTCAGGCTCTACCCTGGTGAGCAACAATCTGCGCGAGGTAGAGGTGGTGATGCAGAGTGAGGCCCTGCTCATCGGCAACAAACAACTCTCTGAGGAGAAGCGCGACATCCTCGAGCAGATGCTCTTCCGCTTCAAGGCCGTGAAGGATGCCGAGGATAAGAAATATGTGCGTATGAATGCACCCAAGGCCCGTCTGCAGGAGATCATCGACGTGCTGCCTGGTCTGAAGAGTCCCACGATCATCCCCCTGGCTGATGAGGAGTGGTGCTCCGTCCACACCGTGCTCGACCAGAAGCAGTTCTGGGAGATCATCGGCAAGTTGAAGGAGATGGGTGCACAGGGCATCTTGGTGACGCCCATCGAGAAGATGATCCTTTAAACTAGGAGAACCTAGGATAACCTAGGATAACCTAGGAATACCTAGGATAACCTAGAACCAGAAACGACAGAAGATGATAATAATAAGATATCCGAAAAGAGAACAATGGGCGGAGATTGTGGAGCGTCCGCATCTCGACGTGTCGCAACTCAACGACACGGTGGCCTCCGTATTGGCTGACATCAGGAAGCGCGGAGACGATGCCGTGAAGGGCTATGAACTGAAGTTCGACCATGTCGATCTGCCCTCACTCGCCGTTACTGACGAGGAGATGGAAGAGGCAGAGAAGTTAGTGAGCCCAGAACTGAAGGCCGCCATACAACTGGCACACTATAACATCAACGCCTTCCACGAGGCCCAGCAGTTCAAGACGAAGAAGGTGGAGACACAGCCTGGCGTGGTCTGCTGGCAGAAGAGCGTGGCCATTGAGAAGGTGGGCCTCTATATCCCAGGCGGTACTGCCCCACTCTTCTCTACCGTGCTGATGCTCGCCACACCTGCCAAGATCGCAGGATGTCAGGAGATCGTGCTCTGCACGCCCCCGAACCGTGAAGGAAAGGTGAACCCCGCCATCCTCGTGGCAGCGCGCATCGCTGGCGTCAGCAGAATCTTCAAGGCTGGTGGCGTTCAGGCCATCGGTGCTATGGCCTACGGTACGGAGAGCGTGCCCAAGGTGTATAAGATCTTCGGCCCTGGCAACCAGTACGTGATGGCCGCCAAGCAGCAGGTGAGTCTTCATGACGTGGCTATCGATATGCCCGCAGGACCCTCGGAGGTCTGTGTGATTGCCGACGACAAGGCTAATATCGAGTTCGTGGCCGCCGACCTGTTGTCGCAGGCTGAGCACGGCATCGACTCACAGGTGCTGCTCATCACCAACTCCGAACAGGTGATCCTCGACGTACAGGCAGAGGTGAACCGCCAACTCGACCTCCTACCACGTAAGGAGATCGCCCAGCAAGCACTCGACAATAGCCGTCTGGTGCTCGTGAAGGATCTCAATGAGGCCATCGACCTCTCGAACGCCTACGCCCCTGAGCACCTGATCATCCAGACGGCCAACTACGAGAAACTGGCGCAGAAGGTGGTGAATGCGGGTAGCGTGTTCCTCGGCGAGTATGCCTGTGAGAGTGCAGGTGACTATGCCAGTGGTACGAACCACACCCTGCCCACGCACGGCTATGCCACAGCCTACAGCGGCGTGAACCTCGACAGTTACTGCCGTAAGGTCACCTTCCAGCACCTCACTGCCGACGGCATCCACAGCATCGGCCACGCCGTAGAACTGATGGCCGAGGCTGAACAACTCGATGCCCACAAGAATGCGATGAGCGTAAGGCTTAAATCACTGGAGAACCTAGGATAACCTAGGAATACCTAGGATAGCCTAGGACTGCCTAGAATACCTAGAATTACTAGAAATAATAATAATGAAAGATCTCAAAGAATTATGCAGGCCCAATATCTGGTCACTCGCGCCTTATTCTTCGGCGAGGAATGAGTACGCTGGCAGAGAGGCACGGGTGTTCCTCGATGCCAATGAGAACCCCTATAACCAGCCCTTCAACCGCTATCCAGATCCCCTGCAGTTGGAACTGAAGGCGGCGCTCTCGAAGGTGAAGGGCATGCCCGCCGAGTGTATCTTCCTCGGCAACGGCAGCGACGAGGCCATCGACCTGCCCTACCGCTGTTTCTGTAACCCTGGCATCGACAACGTCGTCGCCATCGAACCCACCTACGGCATGTATAAGGTATGTGCCGATATCAACGACGTCGAGTACCGTCCAGTGTTACTGGACGATCGCTATCAGATTACAGCCGAGAAACTCCTCGCCGCCACGGACGCTCACACGAAGATCATCTGGCTCTGTTCGCCCAACAATCCCACGGGAAACTGTCTGAAGCGCGAGGAGATCATCAAGGTGATCGAGGGCTTCGAGGGACTCGTCATCGTCGATGAGGCCTACAGCGATTTCTCCTCGCAGAAGACCCTGCGCTCCGAACTGGCGAAATATCCCAACCTCATCGTGCTCAACACGATGTCGAAGGCCTGGGGCTGTGCTGCCATCCGTTTGGGTATGGCCTTCGCCTCGAAGGAGATCATCACGATATTCAATAAGGTGAAGTATCCCTACAACGTGAACCAACTGACGCAGCAACAGGCCCTCGAGGCCCTGAAGGATCCCTTCGAGATGGATAACTGGGTGAAGATCCTGTTGCAGGAGCGCTCGAGGATGATGGAAGCCTTCGAACTGCTGCCCATCTGCGAGAAGGTGTATCCCACGGAGGCCAACTTCTTCCTCGCCAAGATGACGAATGCCACGAAGATCTATAACTATCTGGTGGATCGGGGAATCATCGTCAGAAACAGGAACAGGGTACAACTCTGCCAGAACTGCCTACGTATCACCATCGGCACGAAGACGGAGAACAGCGAACTTGTCGCTGCCCTCCGCCAGTACGAGTAGGAGTCCTAGGCCCTAGGCTATCCTAGGATGTCCTAGGATGTCCTAGGTTATCCTAGGTTAATTCTTCTTATTCACATAAATGAAAATGCCGATAATCACCAGGATGATGACGGCGGCGATGTGTAACCAGTCCATATAGTTATTCCTCCATGAGTTTACGATAACGTGCGCGCTTCGGCTCTTCCAAGCCGAGGCGCTGTGCTTTATTGGCCTCATACTCCGAGTAGTTGCCCTCGAAGTAGAATACATTCCCCTCGCCCTCGAAGGCGAGGATATGCGTACAGATACGATCCAGGAACCAGCGGTCGTGGCTGATGATGACAGCACAACCCGCAAAGGCCTCCAGACCTTCTTCCAAAGCGCGCAGGGTGTTCACGTCGATATCATTGGTGGGCTCGTCGAGGAGTAAGACATTACCCTCCTGCTTCAGGGCAATGGCCAGATGCAGACGGTTACGCTCACCACCAGAGAGTACAGCACATTTCTTCTCCTGATCGGCACCGCTGAAATTAAATCTTGAGAGGTACGCACGCACGTTGACATCCTTACCGCCCATACGGATGGTCTCGTTGCCGCCGCTCACCACCTGATAGACGCTCTTCTCAGGATCGATGTCCTTATGCTGCTGATCCACATAGGAGAGTTTCACCGTCTCACCCACGGAGAACGAACCGGCATCAGCCTCCTCAAGTCCCATGATCAGACGGAAGAGCGTGGTCTTACCAGCACCGTTGGGACCAATCACGCCCACGATACCATTCGGCGGCAGCACGAAGTTCAGGTCGCTGAAAAGCGGCTTCTCAGGATAAGCCTTCGCCACGTGCTCGGCCTCGATGACCTTATTGCCCAGACGAGGACCGTTGGGGATGAAGATCTCCAGTTTCTCCTCCTTCTGCTTCTGTTCCTCGTTGAGCATCGTCTCGTAGGAGTTCAGACGGGCCTTACCCTTCGCATGACGGGCCTTGGGCGCCATCCTCACCCACTCCAACTCGCGTTCGAGGGTCTTACGACGCTTCGAGGCCTGTTTCTCCTCCTGCGCCAAGCGCTGCGACTTTTGTTCCAGCCAAGAAGAGTAGTTTCCCTTCCAGGGGATGCCTTCACCACGATCCAGTTCGAGGATCCACTCTGCCACATCGTCGAGGAAATATCTATCATGGGTGACGGCAATCACCGTACCCTCGTACTGCTGCAGGTGCTGCTCCAGCCAGTCGATACTCTCGGCATCGAGGTGATTGGTAGGCTCGTCGAGCAAGAGCACATCGGGCTTCTGCAACAACAGACGGCAGAGGGCCACACGACGGCGCTCACCACCAGAGAGGGTCTTCACGCTCCAGTCGCCAGGGGGACAGTTCAGCGCCGCCATAGCACGGTCCAGTTTCGAGTCCATGTTCCAGGCATCCGTCGCATCGATGATATCCTGCAACTCTGCCTGACGCTGCATCAGTTTGTCCATCTTGTCAGGATCCTCGTAATACTCAGGCAATCCGAACTTTACGTTGATCTCGTCGTACTCGGCCAGCGCGTCATACACATGCTGCACGCCCTCCATCACGTTCTCCTTCACCGTCTTCTCCTCATTCAAGGGGGGATCCTGCGGCAGATAGCCCACCGTATAGCCTGGTGCCCACACCACATTACCCTGATACTGCTGGTCCAGACCAGCGATAATCTTCATGAGCGTGGATTTACCTGCGCCATTAAGACCAATGATACCGATCTTCGCCCCATAGAAGAAACTGAGGTAGATGTTCTTGAGCACTTGTTTCTGGTTCTGCTGGATGGTCTTGCTTACGCCCACCATCGAGAAAATCACTTTCTTGTCATCAACTGTTGCCATAGTTTTATCGTTTTGCTTGCAAAAATACAGATTTTTTTCATATTATCGGCATAATCCCGAAAAAACTTCGTAATTTTGCAGACGACAATCATTCTTAAACGATGAACGAAGAGAAAGAAAGCATATTAAAGAAGAGCCGGAGCGGCCGAGCCTGCATCCGTGAGGGCTATCAGTTTTTCACCAGCCATTTCAAGCGCATCTTCCGGCATACGTGGGTTGCAGCCCTCTGCTTCGCCGTCGTCTCTGCGGCGGCAGCCTCCCTGCCAGTGTTTGTGGCACCTAACATGCTATGGCCTGCCCTGCTGCTCGAGATGGTGGCTGTCATCCTGCTGCTGGTGATATCTTACAGACGATTAGTGAGGAAACAACTCTTCGAACGTCTGCCCAAAGGTTCGATACCCCGTTGGGCATGGCTACATCACCTTGGCATGGAGACGCTGGTATGGCTGTTCTGTCTGCTCGTCGTACTGTCGCTCTCCATCATCACCGCCCTGCCCATGCTCATTGTCATGGCAGCCAACTGGCTGAATAACGTCGGCATCCTCACGGGCGATCCTGACGGCATGCCCTCCTACATGACGTGGCTCACCATCATCGTCTTCCTCATCGCAGGATTCATTCAGGCCTACGTGTGGCTAACGATCCTCGGCCCTGTCTATCTGATGCGCGGCTCCATCTCCCAGCAGGAGAAGGAACGGGCAGAGATGAAAGCAAAGATTGAAGAAGAATCAAAACCGAAAAAATATGAACAAAATCTTATTTATAGACCGTGACGGCACGCTCATCGAGGAACCAGCCGACGAGCAGATCGACAGTTTCGAGAAACTGAAGTTCGTGAAAGGTGTGTTCCGTAACCTCGCTTTCATCCGCGAGAAACTCGACTTTAAGTTCGTGATGGTGAGCAACCAGGACGGTCTCGGTACTGACGCCTTCCCTGAGGACACCTTCTGGCCCGTACATAACTTCATCCTGCAGACCCTCGAGGGCGAGGGCATCACCTTCGACGATATCCTCATCGACCCCCACTTCCCAGAGGACAATGCCCCGACGCGCAAGCCCAACACA
Source organism: Prevotella sp. (assembly GCA_017430675.1). The sequence goes on along the minus strand of JAFRMM010000139.1, from coordinate 2,034 downwards.
GGACAGGTGGAGAAATACATCAACGACCCTGCCTACGACATCGCCAACTCCTACGTCATCGGTGACCGCGAGACAGATCGTACCTTTGCTCGAAACATCGGTTGCAAGTCACTGATCCTGAGCGATAAAGGTATGTCTTGGAATAAGATCGCAGAACTGCTCTTTGCTGGTGAGCGCACCGCCGAGGTGAAGCGCACCACGAAGGAGACGGATATCCATATCCGCGTGAATCTCGACGGCACAGGCCAGTGCGATATCTCTACAGGTCTCGGCTTCTTCGACCACATGCTCGAACAGATCGGCAAGCATGGCATGATGGACCTGATGATCCACACAAAGGGCGATCTTGAGGTGGATGAGCATCACACCATCGAGGATACCGCCATCGCCCTCGGCGAGTGTATCCTGACAGCCTTAGGCGACAAGCGCGGCATCGAGCGCTACGGCTACGCCCTCCCCATGGACGACTGTCTCTGTTCCGTCTGTCTCGACTTCGGAGGCCGTCCCTGGCTCGTCTGGGACGCAGCGTTCAAGCGCGAGAAGATCGGTGAGATGCCCACTGAAATGTTCTTACATTTCTTCAAGAGCCTCAGCGATGCCGCCAAGATGAATCTGAACATCAAGGCCGAGGGCGAGAACGAGCACCACAAGATCGAGGGCATCTTCAAGGCACTCGCCCGGGCACTGAAAATGGCAGTCCGCCGTGACATCTATCACTACGAACTGCCATCCACTAAAGGTCTCCTCTAAGGCTTAGAGATTCAGGCTCTTCTTGATAGCCTCGATCTTCTCCTCTGCCCCCTTCGTGCAACGCTCATAGCAGCCGGCGCACTTGAAGGTGGGATCCTTGACCTCAGTATAGAACTTAATCTTCGGCTCCGTGCCGGAAGGACGGACGGACACCTTCGTGCCGTCCTCGCAGAACCACTGCAGCACGTTCGAGGTATCAGGCATCGACAGTTTCGTCACGTTGCCCTGGGCATCCTTAGCCTCCAGCGTCTTGTAGTCCTTCACCAGACAGACCTTCGAGCCACCCAGATCCTTCGGCGGGTTGGCGCGGAAGTCGGTCATCATCTGCTTGATCTCGTCGGCACCCGTCTTACCCGGACGCACCACGTTGATCGTCACCTCCTTCGAGAAGCCGTACTCAGCGTAGATATCCATCAACAAGTCATACAGCGTACGACCATTGTCCTTGGCCCAGGCTGCAATCTCACAGATCAGACAGATGGAGGCAGGTGAATCCTTATCCCTGACCTTGTCGAACGGCAGGAAGCCGAAACTCTCCTCACCACCGCCAATGTACTTCTGCTTACCCTCGGAGATGCGGATCTCGTTGGCGATCCACTTGAAGCCCGTGTAGCAGTCACGCAGTTCCACACCGTTCTTCTTGGCAATCTCGGCGATCTCCTCGGTGGTCACGATGGTCTTCACGAGGAACTCGTTGCCCTTCAACTGGCCCAGTTTCTTCTTGTTGGCGATGATATACCAACAGAACATCATACAGGTCTGGTTACCGTTCAGGATCTCCCACTCGCCCTTGGCATTGCGGCAGACGATGGCCAGACGGTCAGCGTCAGGATCAGAGGCGATCACGAGGTCGGCATTCAGGCGCGTACCCAGTTTCATGCCTAAGGTCATGGCCTCGGCATTCTCGGGGTTCGGGCTGACCACCGTGGGGAAGTTACCATCGATCACCATCTGCTCGGGCACCACGTGGATATTCTGGAAGCCCCATGAGCGCAGAGCCATCGGAACGATCACGCGACCTGTGCCGTGCATGGCCGAATAGACAATGTTCAGATCCTTCTGGCGCAGGATCACGTCCTGATCCACCATGGCCTCCTTCACGGCCTGGATGTAGTCCCAGTCCATCTCACCGCCGATGATGTCGATAAGTTCCTTGTTACCCTCAAACTTCACCTGGTCGATGGTCATCTTGTTCACCTCGTCGATGATACCCACATCGGGGGGAGCGAGCACCTGGGCACCGTCATCCCAGTAGGCCTTGTAGCCGTTATACTCCTTCGGGTT
>JAFRMM010000138.1 GCA_017430675.1 Prevotella sp. | reverse complement strand
GCTGCACGATGTCAGCATGGTTGCGCCGCATAGTGTGAGGATGGCGGCAGACATCCACATTTGAATCTTTTTCATTTTTATCTTCTATAATTTTGGCTGTGCTATGATTACAACCTGATCAGTGTTGACCCGAGTTTTCCTAATTGCACAGCATAGACGCTACCCTTCTGGAGAGCGTTGAGACTGACAGTACCGTTCTTGACGGCCGTCTGACTGACGCAGACGCCCTGCAGGTTGTAGAGACTGACGGGTGTGCCATCCTCTGCACCGTCGATGAAGAGCAGGCCGTCGCTCAGGCGGAAACTGACGCCGGCAGGCTGGTGCTGACTCAGGCCGTCGATGCCCGTAGAGAGGCCAAGCACGTAGAGCAGTCCTTTGTAGGCATTGATCTTGCCCTTGCCGAAACGGTCGGGACGAGCCTGGGTGAATTCGTCGGTATCCACGGCGTGGCTGATGATGTCCTTGATGTCGGTACAGGTCAGGCGCTTGCCCTTGTCGTTGGCAGCCTGCATCCAGAGCGCAACGATACCAGCCGCAGCAGGTGTCGACATCGAGGTGCCGCTGGCGACTCCCCACTGATAGAGGCGCGCAGCCTGCTGACCTTCAAACTGCCCGGAGAAAGCCTTCGTGTGGGATGTCATGATATCGGCTGCAAAACTGTTCACGGCCGAATAGACTTCTATGCCAGGGGTGCAGGCCTCGGGATGCTTATGTCCGGCCAGGTCGGTGCCGTAACTCGAGAAAGAGCCTATGTTACCCTTCTGCTCGAGTTGATTGTTTTCGGATGCCCCTGTGTCAAAATTCTTCCTGACATCATTAGCACACCATGCACCTACGGAAACCGGCTCGCCTGAAGTGTTCCAGTCGCCCATGCTCATGCTTGCCGTACCCGATTCGAAAATGCCGCTCTTGTAATAATCCATGTCGTCTATCCAAGAGTACATTTCAGTATCCTCCTCAGGCACGATGTGCAGCGTCAGGCCATACAGGCGATTACCCAAAAAATCTTTCTTAGAAATAAAGGTGCCATCCAGCGTCACTTTGGTATACTGGAAGGTGTTATCAGAAGTGGCGCTTTCGAGGGCGCTTCCCTCGTTGACAAGCACATAGGCAAATGCCTTGCTCAGATAGTTTGCCAGATCGGTATACCAAAATTGATATTGGGCAGGAATCAGTGCCAAGGCCTCGGCACCGGCCACCAGTACAATGGTATCGTTCTTCTCCCGGCCCGTATCGATCGTGTAGGGGAAGACATATACCTCCTTCTTGTTTTCGACGTCATAGATGCCCACTCTTAACTTCACCGGCTTAGTGGTCTTCAGGAAATAGTACCCTCTCAGTTTTTCTGAATATACATTGATGGCAAAGTTGGCCGAGTCGCCGGCAGCGATAGTACGATGCACATACATACTGTCATAACCCTCATTGCTGGCGCAGAGCATCATGGCATTGCCCTCCTTACACCACGAGCCGATCATCTGTGACATAGGGCTGGTGCCATTGTGGAAACCGTCATGCGCATTCTGACTCCAACTGACTACAAGCGGTTTGTTTTCCTTCTCGGCATACTGCTTCATGAACTTCAGGTAGCAGTCATGATAAGATATTGAGGGGTCGGGGGTATTGCCGGCCTGACCATCCTGACTGACATATTGATCTGTACAGAGTATCAGGTCTGCCTCAGGAGCCATGCCGCCTAAGGGGTTGCCGGTGAGACCATTCACATCCTCCATCCTGCTGCCTGCAGCGATAGCGGCGCAGTGAGTGCCGTGACTGCCGTTAAGGTCCTTCACCATCGTCGTATCAAGTATCACCTTAGGGTCGGTGATGATGGCTCCCGGCAATGTCTTGCCGCCTACGGTCACCGACTCCGACTGGAGAACGTTGTTACCACCCAGATAGACGGCCTTGATGCGCAGGTTGCCATCTTTGTCCTTGAACATCGGGTGGGTAAAGTCAAATCCCGCGTCAATCAGACCTACCACCACACCCTTGCCCGTATAGGCCTGTGGCAGTTGGTCGCCCTTACCCGTCTGAACATCCTCGGCCTGCGTCACCTTACGTGTCACGTCGGTCCTGTTCTGCCCTTTTGTGCCGACATCGATGAGCAGCACGCCCTCTGTCTGAGCCATCGCATCCAGTTTGTCGACAGGGATGGTCAGGATGAGGTTGCGCCCGAACGTGCCCGTCACGATGGCGCCGAGTTTCTCCAGTTCTGCGCCGACGGCCTCCGGACTGGCTGCCATCTTGCAGGTGATTACAAACGGGCCTGCCATTGGCACGGCCTCTCCGGCAGCACGCGTCTTGGCTACCTCTTTCTGATAACTATTCTTATAGGCGTTTGCCGCTGCTGAGAACTCGCCCTGAGCAGCCGCCGTGAGCGACGCTAAGAGCATGATTGCGAATATAATTTTCTTCATATACATTATTTATATTAGTATTTATATTAGTCTTACATATCGAAGCCAAGATCAGCGAGCCAGTGGAAAAGCGCATTGCGCTCCGAGAAGTTCCAGGTGTCGATGGCATCGTTGTGAGTGCCGTTCTCAATGTACAGTATCTGGCAGTTCTTGCCCAGTTTGTCGTCAGGAATACGGCAGCCGGTCCAGGGGTCCTGCATGCCATAGACGAACATCATGTTGCAGTCGGACTGCCTGATGCCGTCGAGCACCTTGCGCATATAGGCACCATTGTCGTAGTTGAAGCCATAGAGGGTAGGGTCGTTCGCCGCACTGATCTCTGCTTTCTCCTTTTCTGACAGCAGGTCGTCCACCCAGCCCGTCGTAAGAATAATTGCGCCTAACTCCACAAAAGTATGCGCATCGAACGGATCCAGACGCTTGCGTTCCACTCCTCCTGCGCGGGTCATGGCTCTTGTCTGGCTGGCATAACCTGTAGAGTCAGGCTCTAGGTCTTTCACATAGTCCAGGCGGCGCTGGTAGTCGATGTCGTTCTCACCCGCATAGTGTGTATTTTCATCAGCCAGGATAAAGGTCAGGAACTTCTCGGCGCTGTCGCCTTCACCGGGTACCAGCGGCTCCCAGAGGCTATAGTGGACATACGACATCTTCCCCCAGAAATTTCCGAACAGGATTCCCAGCAATCTCATGCGCGTCGTCTCATCATCAAGGACTTTATACTCCGGGTAGTCATTCTTAAGCAGTGCCACCGTCTCCTGCTGAAGCGTCTTGTTGCCGCAGTAGGCGCGGAACGCCGCCTTCACCTTCTCATAGCGGTCGCCCAGTGCACCGGCTGTCTGGATATAGTCGTAGGCGCCAGTCTCTGCCATCGAAGTCATGAAGGGTGCGCAGAACGGCACGTAGGCATCCATTTCGCCCGGATATTCGTAGGCATAGAAGGCGCTGGTCATACCGGGCTTGCTGACACCGGTTGAGAGCCACTTGCCCTGCCCGACGATGCCGCTCTGTCTGATGGCGGTCACGATGGTGTGCAGGTCGGCGGAATTCTGTTTGGCCGTCAGGTAGTTCCACTTGTTGGTGTAGCCCTCAGGCAGCGACCATCCAAAATAGCGGTGCTCCACCTGCAGACGGTTGGCATCGAGTACCCTTACCAGTGTCGGCTCGCCGATACTGTCCAGACGGTTCATGTAGTCCTGGGCACTGCCCAGTGCATAGCCTTCGGTTAGCAGCACGGTGGGACGGTCCTTGCCGGCCACGGTGAGCACACACTGCTGCTTGAACCACCCTTTCGACGAGTCGTTGTGGTCGACGGACTGCTTGTAGTTGAAGAAGTACGCCGTCTTGGTGAAGTACTCATTTGTGTTGCGATTATACACGTGTACCATCGTAAAGGGCTTCACGTCGGTCACCTTGTCGATGGCCTTCAGGGCATTAACGATGTCCTGGTCAAAGTCGGTAGCGGCAGGCACCTTGGTATTGAACTCGTTCTCGGGCAGTGTCATGCCTTCTCCCACTTCTATCGTGTAACCGTCCTCACCGGGGGTGGGGTCAACGATGACTACCGGGTTGTCATCGTTGTCACTGTCACTGCACGACGCCAGCGTCATTCCGGCGGTGACGACCATCGCCAGAGTCAGAAATACGCAAATAATCTTTTT
>JAFRMM010000137.1 GCA_017430675.1 Prevotella sp. | reverse complement strand
TGGTGGTGATACCTACACCTGATCGTATCAGCAATTTAGCGGCACATGAAGACTTGCAAGCAGAGTGGTTTGCTGCTGATTATCAGTTTCTGCAGAACCTGTTGCCATCAAACAATTACAGCATCGGCGGCAGTATCTCACTGAATCAAAACCCCATCATCAAACTCTCAGACGAGCAGGCAAAGCATCTGTTGGCTGACTTTCATCGTCTGCGCGACCGCATGGACGACCGCCATCTGCAGTTCTACCGCGAACTGATGGGGAGCCTCTGCCTGACGATGATGTACGACATCTTCGAGGCTCATGCCCAGCGTGACGCGACCGACACGCACAGCGACCGCACGGCCTATATCGTAAAACAGCTCATGGCGCTGCTCGCTACCGGTGTCAGCCGCACGGAGCGCGACGTAAGTTATTATGCCGAGCGACTAAACGTGTCACCCAAATACCTCTCTGCCACCATCAAGCGCGTGACGGGCCACAGCGTCACCTCCTACATCGACCGCCACACCGTACCCATACTGAAAGACTATCTGAACGACGAGCGCCTGTCGCTCACCCAGATTGCCGAGCGCATGAATTTCGCCTCCCTCTCCTACTTCAGCCGCTACTGCACCAAGCACCTCGGCCAGCCGCCCAGCGAGTACCGCCAGAGCCTACAGCCGAAGTGAACGAAATGGGAGCGTCGTTGTGACGTCCTCAAATTACATTATAGTGTGAAGTTACCAGAAACATGTAGCATGGAAAGGAAATAGACCATCCCGACATAATAGCGCCATTTGCCTGTTGGAGACTGGACATCCCAGAGACGCTGCACATATTCGCGGGCCAGGGCACGATCCTCCTCACTGTCGCTGTCAGCCAGGGCAAAGGCTCCAACGGCATTAGCACCTGCCATACCCTCGGTGTAGCCGCCCGTAGGCTCACTGCCATCGAGGTTGAACTGCCCACCACTGAATCCATCGGCCTTGAAGAACTTCAGCAGCCGGCGCATCATCGTGCGCTGGGCATCGCGGGCCTGCCCCGTCAGATAGTAGTCCATACCCACGTTCATGGGGCAACGGATGGCATCATACTGATAGCGGTCGGTATTATAAGCGAAGTCAGGACGGCGGTAGGGCTTGCCATCGAAGAGGCAGTAGTCTGGGTAGAGACCCGTTACAGAATCCTGTGAGACCTCCAAGAGCCAGCGGGCCTTGTCGGCAGCCTCGCGCCAGAAGTCGTTCTTGCTGTCGGCCTTCTCTGCCCAGAGGTCGAGGAAGGCGGGCAGACAATATGACGGGTCGCTGTACCAATGCACCTCCTCGTTGGGCACAAAGGTCACTAGACGGGTGGAGTCGTCGAAAAGATTATAGACACCCGTCTTTTTCCCGTCCTTCGATGTAATCTTGTGCAGGATTTCGTTGGCTTCTGTAGTATACTGTGGCTCGTTCCATTTCTCGGCAGCGAGGAAGAGGGCGGTGACGAAATATATCTCGCCATCGGAAGCGTTACTTGTGCCAATCTGCTTGCCGTCGAGCCCGCACTGCCAGCAGAAGTAGCCGTCCCACGGGCTGTCGGCAGGATAGGCCATATAGGTCTTTGCCCATCGCCAGAGTTTGTCGAACACCTCGCGCTTGTCGAGTTGCAGACTAATCATCATGCCATACGACATGCCCTCTGTGCGCACGTCGTTGCTACCAGTATCGACGATGATGCCCATCGAGTCGCCCACCTCGTAATAGACAGTTTTCTCACCGTCGGCATCATACTTGCTGATGTCGCCCGGGGTGAAGAAGTGCATCCACAAACTGTCAATTCGTGCCTGAACCTCCGCATCGCTCTTTCCCAGTAAGGTAGAAAAAAGGTTGTTGGATGTTGACGGCTCTGCCTGTCGCTTCTGTTGGCAGGCTGTCAACATGAGTGCAGCCAGCGCCAAGGGTAATAAGTTTTTTTTCATAAAGGTCACTTTCTTATCCATAATCATAAGCGGCCTGCCATTTCCTGCACCTTCTGCTTCGTCGCCTCCGTCTTCTGCTCGTCAATCTTGGCGGTGACGGTTCCCATGTTCTCCACGCTCCAGTAGTTGCAGATGTCGCGGAACTCAGCCGTGGCACCGTCATAGACGTTGGGCGAGTAGGAAGACATCAGCAGGGCCATCTTCTTCACCTTGGCGGGCTTGTTTACGCAGTACATACGCTGGACGGGAGCCTGAATCTGGGCGCAGAGCGTGAAGTAATAGATAGGTGCAGCCAGCACAATCACCTCGGCCTCATTCATCAGCGGGTAGAGTTCCTGCATATCGTCCTTCTGGATGCATGCACCGTTGCCTTTCGTATGGCAGTACTCGCAGGCGATGCAGCCTGCAATTTTCTTCTTCGCTACGTTGACCAGTGTCACCTGATGACCTGCTGCCTCGGCAGCGTTCTTAAACTCTTCCGCCATCCAAGCGGTGTTACCTTTGGCTCTCGGCGATCCCTGAAGAATCAGAATGTTCATAATCGTATTTGTTTTAGTTAATAATCTGTCTGCTTCCGGACGCAAAGATAAGAATAAAAATGGAAAGCCAATACTTTTTCCTGTTAAAAGAACTAAAAGAAGTTTGATTTTTGCAGCCAATTCACTATTTTTGCACCATGCCAATACGGCGAGGAAAACTCCTTCAAGGCTTGGATTTTTCCGCATCGCCGCCACTCATGAATTTCATAAATAATCACAAAAGATACCTCCGTATCATGTTGATTAGAAGGATTTTTCGTATATTTGCATCGCAATATTGCAATCGTACTAAAACCAAACAAGATGAAGAAACTGTTTATGATGACTGCTATGGTGCTGATGGCATCGGCAGCGGCTTTTGCACAGTCAAAGGTATATCTGACACGTGAGATAACTCCCGAAGCGTTAGTGAAAATCTATAAGGCTCTGGGCGTGCAGGCTCAGGGACGTGTGGCAGTGAAAGTCTCTACAGGTGAGGGCAGCAACCCCAACTTCCTGAAGCCCGAACTTATCAAAGACCTGGTTCTTGAGGTAGACGGCACCATCGTGGAGTGTAACACAGCCTACGGCAACGGTCCTGCCGACAAGAAAGACGAGCGCAACACGTCGGAGAACCACTGGAAGGTCATCGAGCGTCACGGCTTCCTGAAGTACTTCCCCGTGGATATCATGGACGAGTACGACGAGATTCGCATCCCCGTGAAGGACCAGGCCCACATCAAGTTCGACATCGTGGGCGGGCATCTGGCCAACTACGACTTCATGATTGCGCTCAACCACTTCAAAGGTCATCCTATGGGCGGCTACGGCGGTGCACTGAAGAACCTCTCCATCGGCTGTGCCAGTCAGAACGGCAAGGCCTACATCCACTCTGCCGGTAAGATGGCAAAACTCGACATGAACAAGTTGTGGACACCGGCATACATCGGCAATCAGGACGGATTCCTAGAGTCGATGGCTGCCGCCGCACAGGCCGTGGTAAACTACTTCGAGCGGCATAACGGCATCATCTACATCTCGGTGATGAACAACATGTCGATTGACTGCGACTGCGTAGACCACCCCGAACCCGTGAAACTCGAAG
>JAFRMM010000136.1 GCA_017430675.1 Prevotella sp. | reverse complement strand
GTCTTCCACCTCGCCCTCCTCGTTGGCGGTGAACTTGGTGCCGTCCCAGTTGTCGTCATCGTTGCCGGCCATGTCGTTGTGGCCGTGGTCGCCGTCGATCGACATCAGCGGGTGGCAGTACACCTTGCCGCTGGTGATGCCGGCAGCCTGCATACGCTCCAGCACGTCGGTCTTGAAGTTGTCCATCATGTCGACCGTACCCACGAAGTAGTGCGGGCTGTAGGTCTGCAGGGCAATCTCCAGTTCGTAATAGCGCACGTTTGCCTTGTAGGTGTCGTAACTGTCGGGGTTGCCGTGACCCATGAAGGCTACAACGCCCTCCTTGGCCTTGTCGCTGTAGAGCGCATGGAGTTGCTTGGCCACCTCGGGCACATCCTCCATCGAGTCCTGAAGCAGGGGCACGCCGAGTTTCAGCGTCACGTTGGCCAGGTAACTGTCGTCGAGGTCGCCGTTGGCATTGTTGGCGAAGTCCTTGATGTAGTTGATCACGCGGGTGTACTCCTCACCGGGAATCACCTGGAGCGACTGCACCACAATCTCTGAGTACTGCACATCCTTGTCGGCAAAGGCGTTGAGCCAGAAGGGGGGCGCGTAGTAGTTGCGCGTCACGCCGTTCTCACCGGCAGCGGCGCGGTTGATGCAGATGGCCGACGAGTAACTCAGGAAGATGTCGTAGTTGGGGAAAGCCTGCTTGTAGGCCTCGATGGTGGTGTCGAAGGCGTTGAAGGCCTGCTCCCAGGTGGAGCCGAAGGCCACGAGCAGGATGGCCTTGTCGTGCTTCTTGTTCTGCTTGACGTTGTCGGTGACGAGGGCCTGGTAACGCGACCAGTTGTTGTCCTGCACCACGGGCTTCTCCTTCTCCACGATGACCTCCACGGGCACCTCTTTCTCTACAATCTTCTCGACGATCTTCTCGTCCTTGCTACAGGCGGTGAAGCCTGCGGCAATGCACACGGCCAGCGCGGCCAGTGCCATGTTCTTAATCTTGTTCATTGTCTCTTGATTTGGAATTAAACTTATTGTTAGTGAATTTCAGTTTCTTGCCTTGGGCGAACCTGACGGTCAGCGTGCCGTAGACGGTGCGCCCGGGACTGGTCGTGCCCAGGTGCAGACCGTGGGGCGTGCGGTCAACATAGTTGAAGATATTGTCGATGCCGGCCTCCAGGCGCAGCAGCCACTTCTTGCTGAGAGGCAACTCGTGGTTGGTACTGATGCGCCATATCTGGTAGCCCTTGCCGTCTCCGTTGATCTGATAGTAGCGCTTCGACGACATACGGCCGTAGATGCCGACGCCGGCATGGTAGGCCTTCGAGAAGTCATGGCTCCAGGTGGCAAACCAACTACCTTTGTGGTGTGCCGTGCCGTCGATGGTGACGTCCACCAGGCGCTCGTGGGTCGTGTCGTATTTCCTGGCATCGGTGTCGAGGTAACTGTAACTGCCTCCCAGGAGCCACTCGCGGCCGATGCGCCAGCGCAGGCTCACGTCGATGCCACGGGTCTTGGCCGTCTCCAGGTTCTGATACTGGCGGGTCTTGATGGGATCGTAGGTGACGATATACTCGGCCGGAGCCTGCGTGTTGGGGATGGTGACGAGGGTGATCATGTCGCTCACCTTGTTCAGATAGCCCGTCACCGTCAGGTTCAGGCCCTGCCAGTTGTACTCGCCGCTCAGGGCGAAGTAGTTGGAGGTCTGCGGCTTGAGGTCTTCGTTGCCCAGATAGAGGTAGGTGGCGTTCATGTAGCGCACGTAGCGGTAGTGCTGTTCCTTGGGTGTCGGGGTCTTGAAGCCCTGGCTCCAGGTGGCGCGCAGGCGGACGGCATCGCCGAGGGAGAGCATGGCCGAGAGTTTAGGCGTAAGGCGGAAGCCGAACTGGCCGTTGTGGTTCAGACGGAGGCCGCCGGTGAGGGAGACGGCGGCATTACCGCCGTTTACGGGACAGCGCCACTCGTCCTGGAGGTAGAGGGCCTCGGTGTGGTCGGAGGCCTTGCCGTCGATGACGCGCATCGGGGCCTTCAGGTAGTCGTAGCGCCACTCCATGCCGCCGCTCAGGCGGTTGTCGGCAGGCAGGGTGAAGATGCCCTTCAGGTGGGCCATCGTGCGCTGCTGGTCGCTCTGCAGTTCCTCGTCGTCGGGGAAGTAGGGGTAATAGGGCGTGAAGTTGCCCTGCGGGTCGTAGCCGTCGGTCAGGGTGACAGCGGTATAATAATAGTAGTACGCATGACGGTCCCAGTTCACGTCGAGCGTGATGGCATCGCCGCTGCCAGCGGTCAGTCCGTGGAGCC
>JAFRMM010000135.1 GCA_017430675.1 Prevotella sp. | reverse complement strand
TAATGCCCCATCACCGTCTCCACGATGAAGGTCCAGTTCAGATGATAGGTACGGGTAATGGTGCGGCCAGGCATCAGATGATCATCCTCGCGGCTGATCACCACGGGCCGAGGCAGTTCGTGTGCCTCCGTATCTGCATAGAAGGGGCGTGCATCCGGGTTGAAACCCGTCTCTGGGTCGGCACTCATATACACCGTGCGATCGAGCCGCGGCTCCATAAAGGGGAGATCGAAACCGAACTGGTTCTGGTAGGCCCTTCGCACCGTGTTATAGAGATTCAGGTGGAACTGGCGGATGCCAGCCTCATCCTTAGGTAGGCCGCCACCAAACAACTCCCCTCTGCACACGATCTTCACGCTCCTACCCGATCCGCCAAGGAAACATAGCATTGTCTCAGGCAGTTTATTGGCCAGATCCCTGATTTCCACCGCCCTCTCGTAACTGGGCAGATCATTGACTTCCAAAACGGCAAGACCATTATACGCCACCATCTGCCACTGTCCCTTCCGCTTCATGTAGTCGGCAGCGAAACAGATCCTGGGCAGTCGGATGCCACCCTCCCATTGGGCAGAGACCTGTCCGTCTGGCAACCGATGGGGATTCATCAGATGATACACCTCGCGAATATGCCTGACAGCATTCTCCATCATGCCCGTTTTGATGGCATTCGCCATAGCAGCCATCTCCACACGGTTAATGACTTCCTTTCTGCCGTCTTTTTTCAGTAATGTTACATTCATGATCGTTCAGTAATTAGATTGATGCCGCAAAGATACAAAAAATGACAGAAATAAGCAAGATATTATATAAAAAAATATATTAAAGTACCTACATGCCTACATAAAATCATCAAAAATATATTTAAATAAAGAAATATTGCAAATATTTACATACATATATCATACATATATCCTACATAGACCCTACATAAAATCGCTACATCGATTACACACATCGAGTTTCCCTTCTGGCCAAAGCCAGACAGGCTCTCCGCATATTTTATTCATAAAGAGAGTGACAAATTCTCTAGAGAATTTATCGCTAACTCACTGCCCTGCAATGAATAGTACGTATTTTAGCAGCCAATTCTCTAGAGAATTGCCCGACCATCCTTAACCCCAAAACCAGCGAAGCAGTATCTTTCTTCGTACGAGCCTCCTGTGCAGACGTCAACAAGTGGCCATTTTATATATACATGACCAAATTCATGTAGGTATTATGTATGTTTTATGTATGTTATATGTATATAAATATGATACATATATTACTTAAATACAGTAAATTATAGTTGGTTTATGTATGCATGTAGGTATTTTATAGCAAATAATACATATTAAAATATAAGATTTTCGAGAAAAGCATGAACCATGTCGAAAAGTGATGATTTTTCTTCATTTTCCATCATAATTCCAAAACTTTTCGTATCTTTGCAGCCACGAACATACAAGACTTACTAAATCGTACAGACCGTTTTGCTGCTAATGCCGGTTGCAGGATTACGGAGGTAGATGAAGGACATGCCGTAGCCGAGATGACGGTGACGGCAGAGCATCTGAATGGCGGGCATGTTTGTCAGGGAGGAGCCCTGTTTACATTGGCAGACCTGGCCATAGCGGCATTGATGAACTATCGTGAACAACTCACATTCGGCATCAGTAACAGCATTATGTTTGTGTCGAGCGCCAAGGAAGGTGATCTGCTTCGGGCAGAAGCAGTCAATGTGGCCGACCATCACAAGATCCCCTCCGTTGAAGTACGGGTGACGAACCAAGAAGGCCGTCTTATCTGCCACGTCACAGGAATGGGGTATCGCAAGTCCGTCCCTATTCCCACAAAATGACACTATCCATTACTACATTACTAACAAACAGTGAGATTGAGATATGAAAAAGGTATTGACAGTATTGGCCGTAGGCGGCATGCTGATGGGCCTGACGGCTTGCGACGGACAGAAATGGACGGAGCAGCAGGTGGATTCATTTATATTGGTCACACAGGAAGGCGGTCCCTCGCTGGGCTACTCGCCACAGTCTGGCGTAAAGTTGCTCACCGTCGATGGTTATGCCTTCAAGGACCTGAACCGCAACGACTCGCTGGACGCCTACGAGGACTGGCGGCTCCCAGCACAGGAACGGGCTGCGAACCTGGCCTCGCAACTCTCGACAGAGGAGATTGCGGGGTTGATGCTCTACAGCAGTCATCAGGCCGTGCCCTCCCCTGACCTGTCGGATGAGCAGAAAAGATTCCTCAACGACGACCATCTGCGGGCCGTACTGATCACCAGTGTGGAGAGTCCGAAGGTCGCTTCCCAGTGGAATAACAATATGCAGGCCTTCGTGGAAGGACTCGACCACGGCATCCCTGCCAATACCAGTTCAGACCCCCGTCATGAGGCCAAGGCCACGACGGAATACAATGCCGGTGCGGGCGGACATATCTCACTCTGGCCCACATCCCTCGGACTGGCTGCGGCCTTCGATCCCCAGTTGATGTACCGCTTTGGCGAGATTGCCTCAGAGGAGTATCGCGCACTGGGCATCACCACGGCCCTGTCGCCTCAGGTGGATATCGCCACAGATCCCCGTTGGATACGCTTCAGCGGCACCTTCGGAGAAGACCCGCAACTGGCAACGGATCTGGCACGCGCCTACTGTGATGCTTTCCAGACCACACCAGAGACCAAGGGCTGGGGCACGAAGAGCGTGAATGCGATGGTGAAGCACTGGTACGGCTACGGGGCCCAGGAAGGTGGGCGCGACTCCCACTACGCCTCAGGCAAATATGCCGTCTATCCAGGCAACAATCTGGCCATGCACAAGCGTTCGTTCGTAGAGGGAGCCTTCAAATTGGAGGGTGGCACAGAGATGGCCTCAGCCGTAATGCCCATCTACAGCATCCTCTGGAATCAGGATCCCTCAGGCCAGAACGTGGGTGGCAGTTACAGCAAGTGGCTCATCCAGCAGCAATTGCGCGACGAGGCCAGATTCGAGGGTGTGATCTGTACAGACTGGGGCATCACGAAGGACATCAAGGTTCTCGACAGTCCGATAGGGGGAAAGCCCTGGGGGGTGGAGTCGCTGACGGAGGCCGAGCGCCACTATAAGATCCTACAGGCTGGCGTGGATCAGTATGGTGGAAACAACGAGATAGGTCCTGTACTGGAGGCCTACCAGATGTGGGCTGATGCAGAGGGTGAGGAGAGTGCCCGCCAGCGCTTCGAGCAGTCGGCCCGCAGACTGTTGCTCAACGTGTTCCGTGTGGGACTTTTCGAGAATCCCTATCTGGATTCTGCGGAGTCAGAGCAGATCGTGGGTAAGCCCGACTTTATGAAGGCCGGCTACGAGGCACAGTTGAGGTCCATCGTGATGCTGAAGAATCATGGTAATAAGACACTGCCCGTCAGGGACAGGAAGAAGGTCTATGTGCCCAAGCGCCATTTCCCCGCCATCCCAGGCATGTGGGGCGGCATCTCTGAGGAGAAGACGGTGGAGCCGATAGACCTGAAACTCGTTGGCAAATATTTCGAGGTGGTGGAACAGCCAGAGCAAGCCGACTTCGCCATCTGTCTGATCGAGGAGCCCAGCACAGGCTTCGGCTACAGCACGGAGGACGTGAAGCGGGGCGGCAACGGCTATACACCCTATAGTCTGCAATACAGTGACTATACGGCTACGGAAGCAAGGGCCGTCAGTATTGCTGGCGGCGACCCCATGGAGAAAACCACGAACCGCAGTTTTAGGGGTAAGACGGTGAAGGCCTACAACCGCGACGACATGGTGATGGTTCAGACAACGAAGGAGGCGATGGGCGACAAGCCTGTCATCGTGATCCTGGAGACGGGCCGTCCTGTGGTACTGGCAGAGATCGAGCCCTCCGCCGATGCTATCCTCATCTCATTCAGCGTACAGCATCAGGCCCTGCTCGACATCATAAGCGGCAAGGCAGAGCCCTCGGCCCTATTGCCCATGCAGATGCCCGCTGATATGGAGACGGTAGAACAGCAGCAGGAGGACGTGCCACGTGATATGAACTGCTATGTGGATGCTGACGGACACGTCTATGACTTTGCCTTTGGTCTGAACTGGCAGGGTATTATCAGTGATGAACGCGTGAAGAAGTACGGAGTGCCAATAGTCAAATAATCAAAAAAATGAAGGCTGGATGCATGGAATTCCAATAAAAATTACTATATTTGCAATTTGTTAGAACAATCATATTGAATAATAAACTTAGAACTATGGCAAAAAAGAAAATCCAATTCAGTCTCGTCTATCGGGACATGTGGCAGAGTTCAGGCAAGTTCCAACCACGTAAGGACCAGTTGGAGCGCATTGCCCCGGCAATTATTGACATGGGCTGCTTCGCCCGAGTGGAAACCAATGGTGGTGCCTTCGAGCAGGTGAACCTCATGGCAGGCGAGAACCCCAATCTGGCAGTGCGTGCTTTCTGTAAGCCCTTCAATGAGGTGGGCATCAAGACCCACATGCTCGACCGCGGTCTGAATGCCCTGCGCATGTATCCTGTGCCAGATGACGTGCGTGCATTAATGTATAAGGTGAAGCATGCCCAGGGTGTCGATATCACCCGTATCTTCTGCGGACTGAACGACACGCGAAATATCATTCCCTCCATTAAATGGGCGAAGGAAGGCGGCATGACCCCACAGGCCACGCTGTGTATCACCACTTCACCAGTACATACCGTAGAGTACTACTCGAGAATCGCTGAAGAGGTGATTGCCGCTGGTGCCGAGGAGATCTGCCTGAAGGATATGGCAGGTATCGGACAGCCCGCCATGCTGGGTGCCCTCACCAAAGCCATAAAGACCAAGCATCCCGATATCATCGTACAGTATCACGGCCACTCAGGCCCCGGCTTGTCGATGGCCTCTATCCTCGAAGTGTGCAACAATGGTGCCGATGTCATCGATACCGCCATCGAGCCTCTGTCTTGGGGTAAGGTGCATCCCGATATCATCTCCGTACAGTCGATGCTGAAGAACGAGGGCTTCGAGGTGGCAGACCTGAATATGAATGCCTACATGCAGGCCCGTACGCTGACGCAGGAGTTCATCGACGACTGGCTCGGCTATTTCATCAATCCTGCCAACAAGCACATGTCATCACTGTTGCTTGGCAGTGGTCTGCCAGGCGGTATGATGGGTTCGATGATGGCCGATCTTGGCCCTATCCAGAAGATGATCAACAAGGAGCGCGAGAAGAAGGGCGAGTCGATACTTTCGATGGACGACATGCTCGTGAAACTCTTCAACGAGGTAGAATACGTATGGCCGAAGGTGGGCTATCCCCCACTGGTGACCCCGTTCTCACAATACACGAAGAACATCGCCCTGATGAACCTCCTCACCATGGAGCAGGGCAAGGGCCGTTATGTGATGATGGACGATGCCATCTGGGGTATGATTCTTGGCAAGAGTGGAAAGGTGCCTGGCACGATTGCACCAGAACTTATCGAACTGGCCGAGAAACAGAAGCGCGTGTTTACCGATGCTGATCCCCATACTCTCCTCGAGAATGCGCTCGACGGATTCCGCAAGGAGATGGATGAGAACGGCTGGGAGTACGGACCTGATGACGAAGAACTCTTTGAACTGGCGATGCATCCAGAGCAGTATCGTCCCTTCAAGAGCGGACAGGCCAAGAAGCAGTTGCTGGCTGACATCCAGAAGGCTAAGGATGCCAAGTTGGGTGGTGGACAGAAGATCTCCCAGGAAGAGATTGATGCCCTGAAGCATGCCAAGGCCGATGCCGTGAAGTCACCACTGGCTGGCCAACTCATCTGGAGTTTTGGCGGTGAGGGCGTGCCTGCTGCCTGTATCGAACCGTTCATCGGACAGACCTATAAGGAGGGAGACATATTCTGTTACCTCCAGACAAAGTGGGGCGAAATCGTGGAGATTCCTGCTGCCATGGGTGGTAAACTGGTGGATATCACCGTGAAGCCAGGGCAGAACATTCGTCAGGGCGACACCATCGCCTGGATTCAGCGTGAGGGATGATGAACTATCTCGAAATAATCAATGAGTATTATCCGTCGGAGAATGATCTCCGGCGGATATTGCTAACGCATAGCCGCAGTGTGGCAGACCGTTGTCTGCTGATTGCCCGCAAGCATCCTGAACTGCGTCTCGACACGGAGTTTCTCGAGGAGGCAGCCATGCTCCATGACATCGGTATCGTAAAGTGCGATGCCCCCTCTATCCATTGCTTGGGCACAGAACCCTATATCTGTCATGGCTATATAGGCGGCCAGATGCTTCGTGCCATAGGCTTGGTCCGACATGCGCAGGTCTGTGAACGACATACAGGCACTGGGCTCTCGCGAGAGCAGATCATCGTCCAGCAACTGCCCCTGCCCCTCGATATGCAGTACGAACCAGACACTTTGGAGGAACAGGTAATCTGCTATGCCGACAAGTTCTATTCCAAGACACACCTGGATATGGAACGAACGGTGGAACAGACGGCACGCAGTCTGGAGAAATTCGGAGAGGCAGGTCTCAGGCGCTTCTTTCAGTGGGTTGACATGTTTGAATAATTTCCTTAATTCTGTGATAATCTGTGTTAATCTGTCACGGAAATAAGATTTTATTTGTACTTTTGCACCCGTGAAAAGGAAATCAGTCCTGGTTTTTATGCTCTTTGCCATCATTATGGTGATGGCAGAGGCGCCATTCCACCTTGTCATCCCTCAGGATGACGAGGCATCGGCCAAGGTGAAGCGCGATACGACTACGATGGATTCCCTGGAACTGGCCATCTACAAGCATAACAAGGCGGTCGATGACTCTCTCAGGCTCGACAGTATCAATCGCAGTCGCAAGACTGGCATCGACTCTCCCGTGCAGTATGTCGCCAACGACTCCCTGACCTATCATGCTGCCTCAGGACTGGCTCATCTGTATGGCGAATCGAACGTAAAATATCAGAATATGGATCTCTCTGCAGACCATATTTACATGAGCCTTGACAGTAGTCTGGTGCATGCAGATTCCCGCCTCGACACCCTTAGCAACACGCCAATCGGTTCTCCTGTGTTCAAGATGGGGAAAGATACGTATGAGACGGGTGAGATGGCCTTTAATTTCAAGACCAAGAAAGGTCTTATCGAAGATGTCTATACCCAGCAGGAGGACGGCTACCTGACCAGTGAACTATCCAAGCGTGGTGCCAATGGTGAGATGTTCCTGCAGCACGGCCGCTATACAACCTGCGACGATCCTCATCCAGACTTCTATCTGGCCCTGTCTCGTGCGAAGGTGCGCCCAGGCAAGGATGTGGTCTTCGGACCCGCCTATCTGGTGGTGGCCGACGTACCCCTGCCACTGGCTGTCCCCTATGGTTTCTTCCCCTTCACGAAAAGTTATTCCAGCGGATTGATCATGCCGACGTATGGCGACGAGACGGAAAGAGGTTTCTACCTGCGTGATGGTGGCTACTACTTTGCCCTAAGTGACAAGATGGACCTGAAGTTGCTTGGTGAGATCTACACCAAAGGGTCCTGGGGACTGTCTGCCGCCTCGAACTACAAGAAACGCTATCGCTACAGCGGCTCTTTCTTCGCCAGTTTCCAGAACACCATCAATGGTGAAAAGAACATGCCCGATTATCAGAAGCAGACCAGTTATAAGGTGCAGTGGAGCCACCGTCAGGATCCGAAGGCCAACCCCTTCAGCACCCTCTCTGCCAGTGTGAACTTCGCCTCGACCAGTTATGAGCGTAACAACCTGACCTCCATGTATAATCCTCAGGCGATGACGCAATCCACACGTACCTCTTCTGTATCGTGGAGCACGAATTTCTCCAGCATTGGCATGTCACTCAGTTCAACGATGAACCTCAACCAGAACATGCGCGACTCAACGATCGGCTTGACACTGCCTGACCTGAACATCAGCATCTCCCGCTTCTATCCCTTCAAACGCAAAAAGGCTGTCGGCGAGGAACGCTGGTACGAGAAGATCTCCATGAGTTATACGGGACGTGCCACCAACTCCATCAATACCAAGGAAGATATGATCATGCATTCCAGTCTGAGCAAAGACTGGAAAAACGGTATGCAGCACCAGATTCCCATCAGTGGAAACTTCACGCTGTTCGGCTATCTGAACCTGAACCCCTCATTTAACTTCACTGACCGCACCTCTTTCAGCAAGCAGCACAAGTCGTGGGATGAGGTTAATCAAAAGGAGATCACGGATACCATCAGTGGCTTCTATAATGTGTATGACTGGAATTTCAGCATAGGAGCCTCCACCAAACTCTATGGCTTCTGGATACCAAACAGGAAACTTTTTGGCGATAGGATCGACCGCATCCGCCATGTCTTAACACCTACGGTGTCATTCTCCTATCATCCCGATTTCGGCTCTGCCCATTATGGCTATTACGAGTCGTACCAGAAGACGGATGCTCAGGGTAACGTGACGATGGTGGAGTATTCACCTTACACCCTGGGGGCCTATGGCCCTCCCAGTAAGGGAAAGGGCGGTACCGTCAGTTTCGACCTAAGCAATAACCTGGAGATGAAGATCAAGTCGGAAGACGATACGACTGGTTATAAGAAGATCAGTCTGATTGATGAGTTCAAACTGGGCATGTCCTATAACTTTGCAGCCGACATACGTCCCCTGAGTGACCTTTCCACCACCATCCGACTGAAACTCTCCAAGAGTTACACCCTGAACCTGAGCAGTACGTTTGCTTCGTATGTCTATGAGGCAGACAGTGTGGGAGCCACGCCTCGAGTCAGTGAACATACCACTTATTGGGGACTGGGTAAGATGGGACGCTTCCAGGGTCTCTCCCAGAACCTCTCCTACACGCTGAACAATGAGAAGGTGATGAACTGGATTAAATGGCTGAAAGGCGAGAAAGTAGATAAGAAGGATGACAAGCGCCAGAACGATGACGAGTTGGATGATGATGATGTCGAGACCAATATCGATAAGGACATTGAGAAAGCCAAACATGGGGCAAAGCGGGAAGGTAGTTCCAAGGCAGATACTGACGAGGATGGCTATATGGCCTTCAAAATACCCTGGAGTCTCAGTCTGGGCTATGGCATCTCCATGAGGGAGAATACCGATGTGAAGAAGTTCAATTACAACACCATGCGCTATCCCTACAAGTTTACACAGACCCTGAATATCAGCGGAAACATTCGGATCAGTGATGGTTGGAACATCTCCTTCTCCTCGGGCTATGACTTCGACAACAAGAAGATTTCCATGACCACAGCCTCCTTGGGTCGTGACCTCCACTGCTTTAACATGTCTTGTCAGGTGGTGCTGGCACCCTATACCAGTTACAACTTCTCGTTCAGGTGTAATGCAGCCACTCTGACTGACGCTCTGAAATACGATAAACGCTCCAGTTCAACAAACGCTGTTCAATGGTACTAAACTAAACGATGGCAGAACTACCCACAATGATCAAAGACCTGGCATTGGTGCTGATGGTGGCAGGTATTGTGACGCTGATCTTCAAGCGGCTCAAGCAGCCCTTGGTGCTCGGCTATATCGTAGCAGGCTTCCTGGTCAGTCCTAACATGCCTTATACGGCCTCAGTAGTCGATCTGGAGAATGTACACCTCTGGGCCGATATAGGCGTCATGTTCCTCCTGTTCTCCTTGGGTCTTGACTTCTCGTTTAAGAAAATCCTGAAGATGGGAGCCTCACCGGTCATATCCACCTGTACCATCATCTTCTGTATGTCGATGCTGGGTGTCTGTGTGGGACGGCTGTTTGGCTGGGGGAAGATGGACTGTATCTTCTTGGGAGGTATGCTGGCCATGTCTTCCACCACTATAATCTATAAGGCCTTCGATGATCTGGGACTGCGCCAGCAGCAGTTTGCAGGACTGGTGATGTCCGTGCTGATCCTCGAGGATATCCTCGCTATCGTGATGATGGTGATGCTGAGTGCCATCGCTGGTGGCAATGACCTGGAGGGAGGCCAGATGCTGGAGTCAGTCATGAGGATAGGCTTCTTCCTCGTCCTGTGGCTCGTCGTAGGTATCTTTGCCATTCCGATCTTTCTCAGGTCTGTACGTAAACTCATCAACAACGAGGTGCTCCTGGTAGTGTCGTTGGGACTGTGTTGTGCCATGGCAGTACTCTCCTCAAGTGTTGGCTTCAGCTCTGCTTTTGGCGCCTTCATCATGGGTAGTATTCTGGCTGAGACGATTGAGGCAGAACGCATTGAGAGACTGGTGGAGCCGGTGAAGAATCTCTTTGGAGCCATCTTCTTCGTGTCTGTTGGTATGCTGGTCGATCCCAGGATCCTGGTGGAATATGCCATTCCCATTATCTTCTTGGTGCTGACCATTCTCATAGGACAGGCTGTCTTTGGCACCTTCTCCTTTATGTTGGGTGGTGAGTCGCTGAAGTCAGCCATGCGTTGTGGTTTCTCCATGGCGCAGATTGGTGAGTTCTCCTTCATCATCGCTTCCCTTGGCCTGTCCTTGGGCGTAATCAGCGATTACCTCTATCCTGTGGTGGTGGCCGTGTCAGTGATCACCACCTTCCTCACGCCCTACATGATCCGGTGGTCCACACCAGCCTATAACCATCTGGAGCACCATCTACCCAACAAACTGATCAAGTCGCTGAACCAGTTATCCATGAGTCATCAGCACACCCAGGAGCAGAGCAAGTGGAAGAAACTGCTGATGCAGATGACGCTGAACACGGTGGTCTATTCCATCCTCTCCTCTGCCGCCATCGCCCTGATGTTCACCTTCTTCCTGCCTTTTGCCAGGAAACTGCTGCCAGGCTGGGAACTCCATTGGTATGCCAACGCGATTACAGGAGTGCTGACGGTCTTGATCATTGCTCCTTTCCTCAGGGCAATGGTGATGAAGAAGAACCACAGTGAGGAGTTCAAGGCCCTGTGGGCAGAGAGCAACAGGAACCGTCTGCCGCTGATTTTCACGATTCTTGTCCGTATGGCCATTGCCGTGGCCTTTATCTTCTATATCTGCAACTATCTCAGCCGCTTTACCAATGCCCTGATGATTACCATCGGACTCGTGGTCATCGTGCTCATCATCTTCTCCCGCTGGATCAAGCACAGGAGCATCACCCTTGAACGGCTGTTCATCCTCAATCTGCGCTCTCGTGATATTGAGGCACAGGTGCAGGGTAAGAAACGTCCCCTCTATGAGGGACGTCTCCTCGATCGCGATATCCATATCGCTGATTTTGAGGTGCCTGCCGATTCCATGTGGATGGGTCAGACACTCAAGCAACTGAATTTCGGACGCAAGTATGGCGTGCATATCAGCAGCATTCTCCGTGGAGGATGGCGCATCAACATCCCTGATGGCGACTATATCATCTTCCCTGGCGACATCCTGCAGGCCATTGGTAGTGACGCACAGTTCACAGCCTTCCGTGAGGCTATGGACAAAGAGCGCTTAGGCATGGATCATGACCTGGAGAAGCGCGAGATGAAACTGCGCCAGTTAGTCATCGCCAGCGATAGTCCTTTCATCGGCAAGTCGCTCATTGAGAGTGGCATACGCGACCGTTACAGTTGTATGGTCGTGGGGCTGGAGGAAGGAAAGGAAAGTCTCTCCAACTATAGTCCCAACAGGAAATTCCAGGAGGGTGACATCATCTGGGTGGTTGGTGAACAGGAGTCACTCGATGCCCTTTTAACGCATAGCAAATGATAGTAGAACGGTTTATCAATTACACAAAGTATGACACACAGTCGGCTGAAGACAGCCCGAGTGTGCCCAGTACGGAGAAGCAGTTGGTCTTTGCCCAGGTCTTGAAACAGGAACTGGAAAAGGAGGGACTGAAGGATGTAAGTCTTGACGAGAAAGGTTATCTCTATGCCACCCTGAAAGGGAACACCAAAGAGGTACCAACCATCGGGTTTATCTCACATTATGATACCAGTCCCGACTGCTCAGGGGCTGGGGTACAGGCCAGGATCGTACCTCAATATGACGGGAGCGATATCCTGCTGTCTGAAGGGATTGTGAGTAGTCCAAAGAAGTTTCCTGAGTTGCTACAACATATTGGAGAGGATCTCATTGTGACGGATGGGCATACTCTGTTAGGCGCTGATGACAAGGCAGGCATTGCAGAGATCGTTGAGGCGATGTGCTATCTCAGGGATCATCCCGAAATCAAGCATGGGGATGTCCATATCGCTTTCAACCCGGATGAGGAGATTGGCATGGGTGCCCACCATTTCGATGTGGAGAAGTTCGGTTGTGACTGGGCCTACACCATGGATGGCGGAGATGTCGGAGAACTGGAGTTTGAGAACTTCAATGCCGCCAGTGCCAAAGTCACCATCAAGGGAATCAGTGTACATCCAGGCTATGCCAAGGGCAAAATGGTCAATGCCAATGCCGTGGCCGCTGAGTTCGCACAACTGTTGCCTGCAGATGAGAGGCCGGAGACCACAGAGGGCTATCAGGGGTTCTATCATCTCATAGGTATTCAGAGCCATGTGGAAGAGGCCAGACTGAGTTATATCATCCGTGACCATGACAGGGAACATTTTGAAGACAGGAAACGTTTCGTCCAGAAATGTGCGGAACAACTGAATGAGCGGTATGGAGAGGGGACTGTCACTGTGGAACTGAAGGATCAGTATTACAACATGAAAGAGAAGATCGACCCACAGATGCACGTGATAGACCTGGTGCTCCACGCCATGCAGGACTGTGGGGTGGCTCCCAAAGTGAAACCCATTCGTGGAGGTACTGATGGGGCACAACTGTCGTTTAAGGGGCTTCCCTGTCCGAATATCTTCGCAGGGGGAGTCAATTTCCATGGGCCTTATGAGTTTGTTTCCATCCAGTCAATGGAAAAAGCCATGCAAGTTATCGTTCGTATCTGCGAACTCGTCGCTGACTACAATGAATGATGCAAATTTTTCCGTTTTTATTTTGATAAAACAATAAAAATATGTACTTTTGCAGCGTTTAATAAGGTAATACTTGCTTATTGTGAAGAATATTAGAAGAATTCTCTTGTTCGTGTCGCTGTGGATGGGTGTGCTCACGGCAGGCGCCCAGTCGATGAGTGAACAGCAGATCATGGAGTTTGTGCAGAAGGAAATGAAGGCAGGAACCCCCGAGGCACAGATCGCCATTAAACTGATGAAACGCGGTGTTGATGTCAAGCAGATCCAGCGTCTGAGGCAATTAAATGGAGGCAAGTCAGGCAGTTCGTTTTCCAGCAAATCCACTCGTAACACGAGTTCAGCGGCTGCTGAACTGACATCAGACTCCCGCCTACGCGAGTCCAATGGTTCCGTAAGGGTTGATGCAGAGGGTAATCCTCTCTATTCCTCCATGGATGGTTATAATCCCCTGGGCAGCAGCGAACTCGAGATCAGTAATCTTGACACGCGTCCCAATGTCTATATCAAGGACTCGATGAACCTGCTGGTCAATGGCAAGAAGGTCTTCGGACGTGACATCTTCAATAAGCGTACGCTCTCTTTCGAGCCTAACATGAACATCTCCACCCCCACAAATTATGTATTGGGGCCTGGCGATTATGTAGTGGTCGATATCTTTGGGGCCTCTCAGAAATCCCATAATCTGGAGGTCTCTCCTGATGGAACTGTGACAATAGAGGGCTTTGGACCGATTAAGGTCGGAGGCCTCACAGTAGAGGCTGCCAACCAGAAGATCAGGGAGCGACTGGGAGGACGTTACACGAGTTCCCGTATAGAGATGACCGTAGCCCAGACACGTACTATCACGGTCAGTGTGATGGGTGAGGTGGCAGTCCCTGGCACCTATACCCTCTCTGCCTTTGCGAGTGTCTTCCATGCCCTTTATATCGCTGGTGGTGTCAATGGCGTGGGTACCCTGCGAAACATAAAAGTCTATCGCAATGGCCGTCAACTGACGGTGGTCGATGTCTATGACTATATCCTCAATGGTCGTCTGGCAGGTAATATCCGACTGAGTGACGGTGATGTCATTGTGGTGGGACCCTACGAATGTATTGTTGATATCACGGGTCAGGTGAAACGGCCGATGGCTTACGAGATGAAGAGTAATGAGAGCGTGGCCACCCTGCTGAAATATGCAGGCGGTTTCGGCAATAAAGCCTTCAAGAAGTCCTTACGTCTTAATCGTACAGCAGGTGAGAGATATTCTGCCTATAGCGTTTCAGAGTTTGAAATGGCTGATTTCCACCTGTTGGATGGTGACTCTGTCACTGTGGACTCTATCGTCGAGAGATATGAAAATACGGTTAATGTCCGTGGTGCCGTGTTCTATCCGGGTAAGTATAACCTCGATGGTACTAACACCATCCGTTCTTTGATTGAACGGTCTGGCGGATTGACCGAAGAAGCGTTCTCTGCGCATGCCTTGCTATATCGTATGAAAGAGGATCGTACGCGTAAGGTCATCAGCATCGATGTGGATGGACTGATGGCTGGTACAGTGGCAGATATACCCCTTGAGAATGAGGATGACCTGTATATCCCCTATCGTCTGGAGACCATGTCCATGCGCACCTTGACCATCCATGGTGAAGTGATGTTCCCTGGTAATTACGAATATGCAGAGAACGAGACGATTGAAGATCTGATCCTGCAGGCTGGTGGTCCTACGGATGCCACCTCTACGGCTCGTGTGGATGTGTCTCGGCGCATCAATGACCCTGCTGCCACCTCTTCTGACAAGGTTATTGCCCAGACCTTCAGTTTCTCGCTGAAGAACGGTTATGTGGTGGATGGTGACAAGGACTTTACCCTTGAGCCCTACGATGAGGTGTATGTGCGCAAGAGTCCTGGCTATCATCCCCAGCGCAATATCCAAGTGCTGGGCGAGGTGCTCTTCGAGGGTACCTATTCACTCCCCATAAAGAATATGCGACTCTCTGATGCCATCAAGGCAGCAGGAGGTGTGACAGGTGAGGCGTATGTCCGTGGTGCCCGTGTGGAGAGACTGTTGAACCCTGATGAGAAGTTCCGTGTACAGAACCTGATGAAGATGGCCCAGCAGCAGACAGGTAAGGGCTTGGATACCACCATGGTTACGCGTACAGACAGTATCTACTATGTCGGAATCAATCTCGATAAGGCCCTGGAGAAGCCAGGGTCAGATTACGATATCATCCTGCGTGAAGGCGACAAACTGGTAGTGCCTGAATACAATGGAACCGTGAAGATCAATGGTAATGTGATGTATCCGAATACTGTGGCTTATAGTGAAGGTAAGGATTATAAGTGGTATATCAATCAGGCAGGTGGCTTTGGCAGTCACTCCAAGAAGTCGCGTACGTACATTCTTTATCAGAATGGTACGGTGTCAAAGGCCAAGGGAGGTGCCAAGATAGAACCAGGCTGTGAAATCATCGTACCTGCCAAGACCAAGTCAGCCACAGAGACCATCTCCCAGATCGGATCCCTGGGAACGACCATGGCCACGATTGTCACCTTGTTGGTATCAGTCTTGAATTTGGTTAAGTAAGCACTTACGCACCTGTAGTTCAATGGATAGAATAGGGGATTCCGGTTCCTCTGATTAGGGTTCGATTCCCTACAGGTGTACACATTCAAGGCGTAAAAATACAAATAATTATCGAATAAAGCAGAGGCTTTGGATGGTTTCTTGACGAAATTGATTATCTTTGCACCCAAAACAACAGATCATCAGTCAATGAAGAAAGTCAAGAACTCCGAACTGTTGTTGTCCTACATCCGTGAGGGCAAGACGATGACACAGAGTGAGAAACTCTGGCTCATCGTCAGCCTGAGTATTCCCTCGATCCTGGCGCAGATATCGGCAACGGTGATGTTCTTCATTGACGCCTCGATGGTGGGTCATCTGGGAGCGAAGGCCTCAGCAGCCATCGGATTGGTGGAATCGACAGGTTGGCTGATGGGCGGACTGGCCTCAGCGGCGAATATGGGATTCTCCGTGCAGGTGGCCCACTTCATCGGCGCCAACGACTTCGAGGCGGCACGGCGGGTACTGCGGCAGTCGCTCGTCTGCTGTATAACCTGGGCACTGATGATCTCACTGACGTCCGTCATTATCTCACCGTTCCTACCCTACTGGCTGGGTGGTACGGAGGAGATCGCCCACGATGCCTCTGTCTATTTCGCCATTTTCGGCTTAGCGGGCATCTTCTTCCAGATGGAGGGTCTGGCAGGATCGATGCTGAAATGCTCTGGTAATATGAAGATCCCGTCAATTCTGAATATCGGTATGTGCGTGATGGATGTCTGCTTCAACTACCTCTTTATATATATGCTGGACTTAGGTGTGATGGGAGCCGCCATCGGAACGGGTGTGGCCATGCTGATCACAGCCGCCCTGATGATGTATTTCCTGTTGGTGAAGTCGAAGATGCTCTCACTGATTAGCCGTCCAGGATCGTACAAGCCCAAGGAGGATACCATTAGAACCGCCTTTAAGATCGGTGCCCCCATGGGACTACAGCACATGCTGATGGGAGGCGCGTATGTCGTGAGTACCCTTATTGTGGCACCTTTAGGTACCATCGCCATCGCCGCCCACTCGCTGGCCATCACCGTCGAGAGTCTATGCTACATGCCAGGCTATGGCATCGCCGAGGCTGCCACCACCCTCGTGAGACAGGGCATCGGCGCAGGCCAGAAAGATCTGACACGCTCGTTTGCCAGACTGTCTGTGAGTCTGGGCATCGCCGTCATGACCCTGATGGGTATCTTGATGTGGATCTTCGCCCCGGAACTGATGGGCATCATGTCACCAGTGGAGGAGGTGATAGCCCAAGGAACTCAGGTGCTCCGCATCGAGGCTTGGGCAGAGCCGATGTTCGCTGCAGCCATCGTGGCCAACGGTGTGTTTATCGGAGCGGGCGACACGATGATCCCTGCAGCGATGAGTCTCTGTTCGATGTGGTTCGTCCGTCTGACGCTTGCTGCCATCCTCGCCCCGAAGTATGGCCTGAAGGGAGTGTGGACGGCCATGGCCATCGAACTTATCTTCCGAGGCAGCATCTTCCTGACAAGACTCTTCAAGGGAGGATGGAGCGACAAGTTAAAGGTGAGAAAGTGAGGAAGTAAGAATAGCAAATCATACAAAAACTTGGAATAATGAAAATGGTAAATCCCCAAATGACAATGAGACGGCAAGTGACGGTGATCTTTATTTTACTCTTTCACCTTTTTACCTTATCACCTTTGCAAGCACAGACAAAATCCACCGAGGTGCTCTTTGAGACCACGGTGGGTAATATCCGTATCGCCCTTTACGACGAAACGCCGCTGACGCGCGACAACTTCCTGAAAATTACGAAGATGGGCATCTACGACTCCCTGCTGATCCATCGCGTTATCAAGGACTTCATGATCCAGAGCGGCGACACCAACAGCAAGCACGCCAAACCAGGGCAGTTGCTGGGCACAGGCGACTTCGACTACACCACGGAGGCCGAGTTCCGTCTGCCCCAGATCTTCCATCGCCGAGGGGTGGTGGCCATGGCTCGCGAGAGTGACAAGGTGAATCCCGAGCGCCGTTCTTCCGCCTGTCAGTTCTATATCGTCTGGGGCAAGATCTATACGGATGACCGTCTGATAGCAAAAGTCCAGGAGCGCCTCGATTCCGCCACACAGGGTACTGTCAAACTGACACCAGAAATGATTGAGGTATATAAGACCGTTGGCGGCACACCACATCTCGACGGACAATACACGGTGTTTGGAGAAGTGATAGAAGGTATGGATGTCGTGGAGAAGATCCAGGGGGTAAAGACGGACAAGAACGATCGTCCGCTGGAAGATATCAGGATCCTGAAAGCCACTGTGACGAAAGACTTACCTCAGCCTGAGAAACCGAAAGCCACTAAGAAATCTGTTGCGAAAAGGCCTGTCAGAAAGAGATAGACATAAAAAAGCCGCTCAAGGGTCATCAACGACTCAAGGGCGGCACCAACAATCTATGAATAACTAAAAACCTTTTTCTGAGAAAACGGAGTGTCACCACTGCGTCTGTTATCCTTACTTGCAACCTTCTTTCTAACGCCTTAGAAGAACCTATTGCCAATCTAACTAATAAAACCTAAAAACCTAACTAAATATTAACTCTAACTAAAACTTATTTCCTTTTGACGATGCAAAGGTACGATGATTTTTGCAACCCGCCATGGATTATGACTCGTTTTTGCATAAAAACCGTATTTCTTTTGATGTATGTCAAGTAGGCTGTGTGCGAACACATAACTATTGTGCCCGGTAACAGTCAAAAACTAGGATCACTACAGTTGAGCGGACACTTTGTTCGTCAGATCAACGAACTCAGGGATGGAAAGTTGTTCAGGACGACGCGTAAGAAGATTTGCATGAAGGGTAAAGAATATGGAATCCTGAGGAAGAATCTGGCGCAGGGAGACACGCAGCATCTTACGGCGCTGGTTAAAGACCGTTTTCACGATCCTTTTGAAGAGAGCCTCGTCGCAGCCCAGGTCCGTCACCTCGTTGCGCGTCATACGGATGACGGCACTCTGCACCTTGGGAGGGGGATTGAACACCCCAGGCTCCACGGTGAAGAGATATTCTACACGGTACCACGCCTGGATCAGTACGGAGAGGACACCATACTGCTTGTTGCCTGGCTGCGAGGCTATGCGCAGGGCCACCTCACGCTGGATCATGCCCGTACAACAGGGGATGAGATCCTTGTTGTCGAGCATCTTGAAGAAGATCTGCGAAGAGATGTCGTAAGGATAGTTGCCCGTCAGGACGAACTGCTGTCCGTCGAACACCTCCTGCAAGTCCATCCTCAGGAAGTCGCCACCTATTATATTCTCGCGCAGACGAGGGAAGTTCTCCTGCAGATAGGCCACCGACTCACGGTCGATCTCCACCACTTTAAAGGGACGTGGTTTCTCTACGAGATACTGTGTCATGACACCCATACCGGGTCCCACCTCTAAAACAGGTAACTCCGGATATGGGGCATCAACCGTATCGGCAATACGTTTGGCAATGTTGAGGTCGGTCAGGAAGTGCTGACCGAGTTTCTTCTTGGGACGAACTTGTTTCACGGTTACAAAGTTACGGCTGTTTGCGCGCACAGACAAGTTTTTTACCCTCAGATGGCAGAAAAACGGGCATTTCATTGACCCGTATCAATAATTATTCGTATCTTTGCACCTATGGAAATGAAGACGATCCTCACGAATACTGCCAAAATCATCTTCCCGATTCTGTTGGGCGGAGCCATCCTGTATTGGATGTACCGCGGTGAGGACTTCTACCGTTTCATGCATGTGATGACAGACGAGATGGACTGGACGTGGATGCTCCTCTCCTTCCCCTTCGGCATCCTGGCACAGATGTTCCGTGGCTGGCGGTGGAAGCAGACGCTCGACCCTATCGAGGACCTGTCGCCGAACACCGCCAGGCAAACGCCCACAGATATGAAGATCCGCGCCCGCAGCACCACTTGCGTACGTGCTGTATTCATCTCGTATGCGGCCAGTCTGGTGATCCCCCGTATCGGGGAGTTCTCCCGCTGCGCCGTGCTGAAACGTTACGATGGGGCATCGTTCAGCAAGTCATTAGGCACGGTGGTCACGGAACGGGCTGTCGATACCCTGATCGTGATGCTCTACTCTGGCATCATCCTGCTCGTCGAGATTAGCATCTTCGGCACCTTCTTCAAGAAGACGGGCACCTCACTGGACCGTATCCTGGAGGGGTTCTCACTGACAGGCTGGCTGGTGACGGCCGTCTGCGGCGTGGCTGTACTCATCTTGCTACACCTGCTGCTCAAGAACTTCTCTATATATAATAAGGTCAAGATGACGCTGAGCGGTATCTGGGAGGGTGTGCTCTCGCTGAGGAACGTCAGCAACCTGCCACTCTATCTGTTCTTCTCCATCGGCATCTGGGTGATGTACTTCCTGCACTACTACCTCACCTTCTTCTGCTTCGACTTCACGGCGAACCTCGGTATCGGCTGTGCACTGGTATCTTTCGTGGTAGCCAACTTCGCCGTCATCGTACCCACCCCTAACGGAGCAGGTCCCTGGCACTTCGCCATCAAGACAATGCTCATCCTCTACGGTGTGGCCGACGAACAGGCCCTCTGGTTCGTGCTCATCGTCCACACCGTGCAGACCATGCTCGTCATAGCCCTCGGCATCTACGCCTGGGCAGCACTGTCGTTTACGAAACGTATTCACCTAAAACAACAATAATATGAGTGAGATTAAAGACCTGAAGCCGGAATGCATCTGGCGCAATTTCTACAAGTTGACACAAGTACCACGTCCAAGCGGACATCTGGAGAAGATCCAGCAGTTCCTACTTGACTTCGGCAAGGAGATTGACGTGGAAGTATTCAAAGATCCTGCTGGCAACATCGTGTTCCGCAAACCCGCCTCTCCAGGCATGGAGAACAAGAAGGGCGTTATCCTGCAGGCCCACATGGACATGGTGCCGCAGAAGACACCTGAGAGCACCCATAACTTCGAGACCGACCCCATCCAGCCGTGGATCGACGGCGAGTGGGTAAAGGCCAAGGGCACGACCCTCGGTGCCGACAACGGTCTGGGTGTGGCTGCCATCATGGCCATTATGGAGGACAAAAGCCTGAAGCACGGACCCATCGACGCCCTGATCACCGCCGACGAGGAGACAGGCATGTACGGTGCCAATGACCTGCCCGAGAACGAGTTGCAGGGCGACATCCTGATGAACCTCGACTCCGAGACCTGGGGCAAGTTCGTCATCGGATCCGCTGGCGGCATCGATGTGACTGCCACCCTGGGCTACAAGGAAGAGGAAACCAATCCCGCTGAGGATGCTGCCGTGAAGGTGACACTGAAAGGGCTGCGTGGCGGACACAGTGGATTGGAGATCCACGAGGGCCGCGGCAATGCCAACAAGATGATGGCCCGCTTCGTGCGCGAGGTCATCGAGAACGACGATGCCCGCCTGGTATCCTGGCACGGTGGCAACATGCGTAACGCCATCCCCTTTAAGGCCGAGGTGGTGTTCACCCTGCCGAAAGAAAATGTGACAGACGTAAAACAAGCCGTAGAGGACTGGAAGGCCGACTTCATCGACGAGTACAAGGGCATCGAGAGCGGCATCGAGTTCTTTGCCGAAGACGTGGCCCTGCCCAAGGCCCAACTGCCTGAGGAGATCAACGACAACCTCATCAACGCCATCCTGGCATGTCACGACGGTGTGGTGCGCATGATTCCGAGTTACCCCGACGTAGTAGAGACCTCATCGAACCTCGCCATCATCGACATCGAGGGCGGCAATGCCAAACTGCAGATCCTCGCCCGCTCAAGCCGCGAGGACATGAAGCAGTATATCGTCGATATGCTGGAGAGTTGTTTCGCCATGGCTGGCATGAAGGTAGAGACGGCCGGCTCGTATGGCGGCTGGGATCCGAACCCCGACTCAGAGATCCTGAACCTGTTGCTGAAAGAGTACAAAGAACTCTTTGGTGGCGAAGGTATCGTTCAGGTGGATCATGCCGGACTGGAGTGCTCCGTCATCCTCGGCAAGTATCCCTGGCTCGATGTCGTCAGTCTCGGTCCTACGATGAAGTCGCCACACACCACTACCGAGCGCGCCCTCATTGAGACCGTCGAGCCTTTCTGGACCCTTCTGAAGAAGACACTCGAAGATATACCAGAAAAGTAAAAAGGCAAAAAAGTAAAAATATCAAAGAAGAAAAATGCGGATTTGCTTGGCAAGTCTGCATTTTTTTCTTACCTTTGCACCCGAAATAACCAAAATATCAACAAAAATGGACGATTACCCGGCGGACAATTACGATTTGTAAAGGCGGGGGATGGCGAGCAAGGCTGCTAATCCCTTTGCCGCTAAAACCATTTCACGAACGAAAAAAGGATTAGCAAAATGAAGACTTTCTGGAACACCCAAGGCGGACTGAGCCAACTCACAGAGTGGCAGCCCAATTGCTGGATACAGGTGACATGCCCCACCGAAGACGACCAGCGCGAACTCGAGGAGAAGTTCAACATCCCCGACTACTTCATGTCGGACATCAGCGATACCGACGAGCGTGCCCGTTATGAGTACGATGACGGATGGATGCTCATCATCCTCCGTATCCCATACGTCAAGGAGATACGGTCGAGGACACCCTACACCACCGTGCCCCTCGGTATCATCCACAAGCGCGACGTCACCATTACCGTCTGCTACTACGAGACGAACATGATGATCGACTTCGTCTCCTACCAGCAGAAGCGCAACGAGGGCTTCACCGACTATGTCGATATGATCTTCCGCCTGTTCCTCTCCTCGGCTGTCTGGTACCTGAAGCGCCTGAAGCAGATATCCATGCTCATCGACAAAGCCAAGCGCAACCTCGACAGGGAGGTGAACAATGAGAGCCTCATCGGCCTCAGCCGTCTGCAGGACTCGCTCACCTACTTCCAG
Source organism: Prevotella sp. (assembly GCA_017430675.1). Next base: position 19,359 of record JAFRMM010000135.1, on the reverse strand, counting down.
ACCTCCATCCGAGGCAACGAGAACCTGCTGCAGAAACTGAAGTTCAAACTCCAAATCGACGAACTTGACGCAGACCTCATCGAAGATGTGAACATCGAGATGTCTCAGGCCCGCGAGACCACCAGCATCTACTCCGACATTCTCGAATCGACGATGGACACCTACCAGAGCATCATCAACAACAATATGAACACCGTGATGCGTACCCTGACATCCGTCACCATCATCATGATGATTCCGACACTTATCACCTCTATGTTCGGCATGAACCTCATCAACGGCATGGAGGCAAAGCCATGGGGATTTGTCATCGCCATCATCCTTTCGATAGCCGTTTCGGGCTGTTGTTGGTGGTTTTTCCGTCACAAAAGGCTTGTTTAGCATCTTTTAACTTTATATAAGGTATTATTTTTGACTTTTTTTAGTACCTTTGACCCCAAATGCGGTGATGCGATGCATCATCATACGAATGGTCAATAACTAAAAAAGTTAAATGATGAACTCTCAAGACAATGCCCTCGAACAGGGTCAGAATGAAGAAATCAAGGAAGAAGTAAGTCAGCAGCCCGTAGAGGAAACGGTAGCCGAAAGCATCTCCCAAGTAGAAACCGAAGAAGCCGCAGCCCCCGCAGAGACAGAGGCTGAGGAAACAGAAGTCCCCGCAGAGGCTGAGGAAACAGCAGTTCCCGCTGAGGCCGAGGAGGAACAGCCGCGGAAAACCTATGATTCCAAGGCTGAGATCCTGGAGCGCGTGCGGGAGATCGCACATGGCGACGAGGCTCCACAGAAAGACGAGGTTGACTACCTGAAGACCGCCTTCTATAAACTGCACATTGCTGAGCGCGAGGCCAAGTTGAAAGCCTACATCGACGGCGGCGGTGACCCGGAAGCCTACCAGATCACACCCGACGAACTCGAAGAGGCCTTCAAGGCCGAGATGGGCATCATCAGGGAGAAGCGGGCTAAGATCTTCAAGGAACAGGAAGCAGAGAAGCAGGAGAACCTCACCAAGAAACTGGCGATCATCGACAAGATCAAGGCGATGATCACCACCCCCGAGGAAGCCAACAAGAGTTATAAGGAATTCCAGACCCTACAGCAGCAGTGGCGCGAAATCAGAAACGTGCCCGCCGAGAAGGCCAGTGAACTGTGGCGTAACTACCAGTTGTACGTCGAGCAGTTCTATGACATGCTCCGCCTGAACAGCGAAGCCCGGGAACTCGACTTCAAGAAGAACCTGGAGGCGAAGACCCGCCTGTGCGAGATCGCCGAGAAACTCGCCGACGAGGAGGACGTAATCAGCGCCTTCCACCAGTTGCAGAAACTCCATCAGGAATACCGCGAGATCGGTCCCGTGGCCAAGGAGCAGCGCGAGGAGATATGGAACCGTTTCAAGGCGGCATCCACCGTCATCAACAAGCGCCACCAACAGCACTTCGAGGGAATACGCGCCAAGGAGGAGGACAACCTCGTCCGCAAGACCGCCCTCTGTGAGCAGGTGGAGGCCATTGCCGCCGAGGAGAACAAGGGCAGCGGCGACTGGGAGAAGCACACCAAGCAGATCATCGACCTGCAGGCACAGTGGAAGACCATCGGCTTCGCCCCCCAGAAGATGAACGTGAAGATCTTCGAGCGCTTCCGCGCCGCATGCGATGACTTCTTCGGCCGTAAGGCTGAGTATTTCCGCACGCTGAAAGACACCTTCAAGGACAATGCCGACAAGAAGCGCGCCCTCATCGAGAAGGCCAAGGCCCTCCAGGACTCCACCGACTGGAAATCGACAGGCGATAAGTTCATCGCCCTCCAGAAAGAGTGGAAGACCATCGGCATGGTGCCCAAGAAACTGGGCGACCAACTCTGGGAGGAGTTCCTCGGTGCGTGCAACAAGTTCTTCGAGGCCCGCAAGGCCGCAGGAGCCGGACAGCACAGCGAGGAATATGCCAACCTGAACAAGAAGCGCGAGGTCATCGAGAAATTGAAGGCCGCTGCTGAGGAGGCTGGCGAGAATATCCAGGAGAAGGTACAGGCACTCGTCGAGGAGTACCAGGCCATCGGTCACGTGCCTTTCAAGGAGAAGGACAAGGTCTATGAGGAGTACCATGCCGTGCTCGACAAACTCTACAAGGACCTGAACATCTCCGTGGCCAAGCGCCGCCTGAACTCGTTCAAGCAAAACCTCAAACAGGTGGCTGAGCGCGGGGAGAGTGCCCTCGACAACGAGCGCGCAAGGCTCTTCCGACAGTACGAGGCCATCAAACAGGAAGTGCAGACCTACGAGAACAACCTCGGTTTCCTGAACGCCAGTACCAAGAAGGGCAACAGCCTCATCGACGAGATGAACCGCAAGGTGCAGAAACTCAAGGACGATATGAACCTCGTCCGCGAGAAGATCAAGGCCATTGACGAAAAAAACGCTGAGCAGTAATGCTCAGCGTTTCTTCTGTTGGGGTACTCGGACTCGAACCAAGAATGACAGGACCAGAATCTGTAGTGTTACCATTACACCATACCCCAATGACTGGTACAAATCTCAATTTGCGGCTGCAAAGGTACCACTTTTTCCGAAACCAACAAAATTTTTCGCTGTTTTTTTATAAAAAAGCGCAAAAATTCCGCTTTTCTTTTGCAATTACCACGATTTGCAGTAACTTTGCAACTTGATACACCTTATTTATATATGGAGCAAACAAAACTGCTTGTCAAAACCATCACGGAAGCGATACAAGAAAAAAAGGGAAGCAACATCGTGATTGCCGACCTGAACAAGATGGAGGGTACCATCTGCCGCTACTTCGTCATCTGCACGGGCAACTCCCCCGCACAGGTGGAGGCCGTCACGGAATCCATCGGCGACATGGCCCGTGAACGACTGAAAGAAAAACCGGCACATGTGGTGGGACTGGAGAACGCACAGTGGGTAGCCATGGACTACGGCGACGTGCTGGTGCACATATTCCTGCCCGACATCAGGGAATACTACGACCTGGAGCACCTCTGGGAAGATGCCCCCCTGACAAGGATACCAGACTTAGACTAATTGAGAATTGATAATTGAAGATTGATGGATAATCAGAAACAAAACAATATCGGCGGTAACGGTCCGAAGATGAACATGCCCAAGTTCAACATGAACTGGATCTACCTCGTGGCTATCATCGCCTTGGGACTGCTCTACTTCTCCAGTGGAGGTCCGCAGAACAGCAGCATCGCCAAGAATGCATCCTACTCCGACTTCAAGGACATGGTGAACCACGGCTATGCCTCGAAGATCGTGGTGAACAAGGGACAGGGCATACTGAAGATGTTCGTCAAGCCGGAGCATATCCGCGACGTGTTCCACCAGGGAACCCAGCAGACGGGTGCCGAGCCCTACGTAGAGGTGGAGTTCGGTAGCATCGACCAGGTGGAGGAGTTCATCAACCAGGCCCGCGAGGATCAGGTCTTCACCGGCGACTATACCTACGAGAACCGCAAGGAGAACGAGATGTTCAACATGCTCTTCTATAACCTCCTGCCCATCTTCGTGATCGTCGGCCTGTGGATCTTCTTCATGCGGCGCATGGGCGGCGGAGGCATGGGTGCCGGAGGCGGCGGCGTGTTCAGCGTCGGCAAGTCGAAGGCCAAGATGTACGAGAAGGGCGGCGACCTGGGCATCACGTTCAAGGACGTGGCCGGACAGGCTGGCGCCAAACAGGAAGTGCAGGAGATCGTGGACTTCCTGAAGAATCCACAGAAATATACCGACCTCGGCGGAAAGATCCCCAAGGGAGCCCTCTTGGTAGGTCCCCCGGGAACGGGTAAGACACTGCTGGCGAAGGCCGTGGCCGGAGAGGCCGGCGTACCCTTTTTCTCGATGAGCGGCTCCGACTTCGTGGAGATGTTCGTCGGCGTGGGCGCCAGCCGTGTGCGCGACCTGTTCCAGCAGGCCAAGCAGAAATCGCCCTGCATCATCTTCATCGATGAGATCGATGCCGTGGGCCGTGCCCGCAGCAAGAACCCCGCCATGGGCGGCAACGACGAGCGCGAGAACACGCTCAACGCCCTGCTCACGGAGATGGACGGCTTCGGCACCAATAGCGGTGTCATCATCCTCGCCGCCACCAACCGTGCCGACATGCTCGACTCTGCCCTGCTTCGCGCCGGGCGCTTCGACCGTCAGATACACGTCGATCTCCCCGACCTCAACGAGCGTAAGGAGGTCTTCATGGTGCATCTGAAGCCCGTGAAGACCGACGACAGTGTGGATATCGACTTCCTCGCCCGTCAGACCCCGGGCTTCTCCGGTGCCGACATCGCCAATGTCTGCAACGAGGCCGCCCTGATCGCCGCCCGTCATAACAGCCAGAAGGTCGGGAAACAGGATTTCCTCGACGCCGTCGATCGTATCATCGGCGGTCTGGAGAAGAAGACCAAGGTGATGACCCAGGCCGAGAAGCGCTCGATAGCCATCCACGAGGCAGGCCACGCCACCATCTCGTGGTTCACGGAGTTTGCCAACCCGTTAGTAAAAGTCAGCATCGTGCCGCGTGGTCAGGCCCTTGGTGCCGCCTGGTATCTGCCCGAGGAGCGCGTGCTCCAGACCAAGGAGGCCATGCTCGACGAGATGTGTTCCTTACTCGGAGGCCGTGCCGCCGAGGAACTGTTCATCGGCAGCATCTCCACAGGGGCCATGAACGACCTGGAGCGCACCACCAAACAGGCCTACGGCATGATCGCCTTCGCCGGCATGAGCGACAAACTGCCGAACATCTGTTACTACAACAATGCCGAGTACCAGTTCCAGAAGCCTTACTCCGAGACGACGGCGAAGATTATGGACGACGAGGTGCTCCGTATGATCAACGAACAGTACGAGCGCGCCAAGCAGATCCTGACGGAGCACAAGGAGGGACATGCCCAACTGGCGCAATTGCTCATCGACCGTGAGGTGATCTTCGCCGAGGATGTGGAGCGCATCTTCGGCAAGCGCCCCTGGACCAGCCGTGCCGAGGAACTCCTCGAGGCCCAGATGAAGGCCGATGCGGAGCGCATGGCCGAGGAGCGTGCCAAGGAACTCGAGGCTCAAAACAACAATGAGTGATATGAAGAACTTCATCGTCAGAACCATCACAGCGGTATTCTTCGTGGCCGCCATCGTCACCTGCTTCCTGCGTGCCGAGGCCATGGTGCTGCTGTTCTCACTTGTCACGGGACTCACCGTCTGGGAGTTCACGGGACTGGTGAACGACCGTGAGGGCATCACCGTCAACCGGATGATCTGCACCGTGGCGGGCGTCTATTTCTTCCTCGCCATGGCCGGCTATTGTAGTGGCATCACACCGTCAGGCGTGTTCATCCCCTACCTCATCACCCTCATCTACCTCATGGTGTCCGAACTCTACCTGAAGCAGGAGGACCCCGTCAACGACTGGGCCTACACGATGATGAGCCAACTCTACATCGCCCTGCCCTTCTCGCTGCTGAGCGTGCTGGCCTTCCGCTCCGCCAGCAGCGATATCCTCTACACCTGGCACGTGCCGCTCTCCGTGTTCGTCTTCCTCTGGATCAACGACACGGGCGCCTACCTCTGCGGCTCCCTGCTGGGCCGCCACAAACTCTTCCCGCGCATATCCCCGGGCAAGAGTTGGGAGGGCAGCATCGGCGGCGGCATCCTCGTGATCCTCTGTTCATGGGGACTGTCCTATCTGTGTGCCTCTGGCGCCCTGGGTGACTGTCCCCTGGTGCTGAGCCCCCTCGAATACATGGGCCTCGGCCTCACCGTCGTCATCTTCGGCACCTGGGGCGACCTCGTGGAGAGCCTCTTCAAGCGCACCCTCGGCATCAAGGACAGCGGGAGCATCCTCCCAGGCCACGGCGGCATGCTCGACCGCTTCGACTCCACCCTCATGGCCGTCCCCGCAGCCGTCGTCTATCTCTACACCCTGACCGTCATATAACGAAAGAAGGCTCCGTCTGGAGCCCCCTTTTGTCACTTCTTCACTTCGTAGAGCACGGAGAGCGTTGGCCGGTACGTGTTCTCCAGGGTGATGGTGACAAAGCCGCCATCAGCCTCGAACTTGGCAATCTTGTGATCATCGCCATGTTTGGGCATGTTGGGCCATGCATCCAGTTCCTTCTCGAAGCCGTCGCGCAACTCCTGCCACATCCTGCGGGTGCTGTCGTTGGTCGAGAGGATATAATTCTCCTGCAAAGCCTGCAGCCGACCGTCCTTCTGGGCCAGCATCAGGCGGAACTTATCCCCTGGACGCACCAGTACCACGCGCGTCCACGCCGAGTCAGTCTTGGCTGAATCCACGGCATAGCCCCGCGACTGCATCGAGTCGCAGAATGCTTGGAATGACAAAGCCATTGACAACCCACGATACTTCAGATCCTTCTCACCACTGTTACAGGCACAGAGTGCCACAAAGGCCGTTAAGGCCACAAAAAAATTCTTCATACGCACTCGAATTGATGTATTGATGGGGCAAAATTACGAATAATATTTGAAAAAACGCCTCGCGCGTACATATATTTAACATTATAGAGAAAAATCTTTGGTCGTTTCAAAAGAATTCCGTAACTTTGCAGCCGATAAACAACGACGTTAAACCCTTTAATTTAAAAACTATGGGAAAAGACAAGAAAAAAACGAAAGGAGCAACTAGTATGAGAGGAATGTTTTTGGATCCGAAGGCGGATTTAACCTTTAAGAAGATTTTCGGCGAGCATCCGCATCTCGTCATAAGCCTTCTTAATGCACTTCTGCCCTTGAAGAACGACGAGCATGTGGAAAGCATCGAATACTGGCCCCCCGAGAAGATCCCCGAGCGCACAGAAGTCGAGAAGTATAGTATCGTTGACGTCTGTTGCAGGGACAACAAGAAACGGGAGTTTCTTGTTGAGATGCAGATGTCGTGGACAGAGTCTTTCAAGAAGCGAGTTCTTCTCAATGCATCCAAGGCCTATGTGGCACAATCCAGGAAAGGAAGCGACTACGAGAGCCTTCAGCCTGTGTATGCACTTAACTTTGTCAATGAGGAGTTTCAAAAGGATGTCGATGACTATTATCATTACTATCACTTCGTTCACGACAAATATACCAACAAGGTCATTGATGGACTTCACCTGATCTTTGTAGAACTTCCCAAATTCAAGCCTCAGACATTTTCAGAAAAGAGAATGCAAGTACTTTGGCTTCGCTTTCTGACCGAGATTAATGAGACGACCCGAGAAGTACCAGCCGAACTACTGGAGAGCGAAGAGGTAAAGGAAGCCTTGGAAATCGTTGAAGTAGCAGCATTTTCCGATGCCGAGATGCGCGCATACGACAAGTTCTGGGATCGGATCAGTGTACAAAGGACTCTGGAGAATGCCCTGAAGCGAGAAGCGGAAAAGGCTAAGGCAGAGACAGAACAGGCCAAGGCGGAAATCAAACAAGCCAAGGCAGAGACAGAACAAGCCAAGGCAGAAATCAAGCAAGCCAAGGCAGAAATCAAGCAAGCCAAGGCAGAGACTGAGCAGGCCAAAGTAGAAATCAAACAAGCCAAGGCAGAGACTGAACAGGCCAAAGTAGAAATCAAGCAAGCCAAGGCAGAGACTGAACAGGCCAAGGAAAGGCTTGTGCAGGTAGTTCGGAATCTCAAAGCCTTGAGCATGACCACTGCCCAGATCGCAGCCGTCACAGGCCTCACCGCAGAGGAGATCAAAACACTGTAGAAAAAATACCGCTCGCGCGTACATTAAATAATATAAATGAGGGCCAAAAATCACGATAAATCCCCAAAAGATTAATTTTTTGGCAAAATTTTAGATTTTTTTTGAGAAATATTTGGTAGTTTCGAAAATAATATTTAATTTTGCGGCAGATTCTGTGGGAATACCACGGTTTCAGAGCATAGAAGTATGTAAAAAGAAGAAGAAAATTCACAATTAAATTCACTATTTTATCAATTTAAAAACAAAAAAAAGTTATGAAGAAATTGAATTATTCATGGAAGGTAGCAGGCTTTGATCTGCTCTTCGGTCTCTCAATGGGTCTTCAGTCTTGCGACCAGGTTATCGACAACCCGTTGTCACCTGTTCAGCCTGTACCTGAAACCCCTGCCACTCCTGCCACTCCCAAGGCAACTGTTGCTGGAACCACCATTACAATCGAGAATTGCGCTACTACGAAGGACGTCAACACTCTGTTGGCCAGCGCTGATGTGAAGAAGGTCTTCACTGAGACTGCAACGACTGATGATGATGGTATCACTCAGACGATTGAGATCATTGTAAAGGGTGGTCTGGAGACTGCTGATGCAATTACTATTCCTGCTACTGGCCAGGCTCCCAACATTCAGTTGACTTTCGCTGATGCTTTCGCAAAGGTTGAGAAGGATCTGGCTATCAAGAACGACGCTGCAAATGCAGGCAACTTCACTATCGCTCTCCCCGATTCAGAGAGTCCTATCAACCTGGATCTGACCGTGAATCCGACTTGGAGAAACTATCTGGTTGGTAATGCTGTGATTGGTGTTGCTAAGGCTGCCACCACTACTGCTGGTAGTTGGGGAGATATTAATTGCAAGAGCAGCATTAAGTTCAAGACTTTTGATCCTGCGAAGGTAACGGATGTAAACTTCCATATGAGTGAGGGTGCCGTTGAGGCAGTTATCCTGACTGGTTACAATGCAGCAGAGGATACTGGTAACGATTGGAAGGAGTGCTTAAAGCGCGGTTTCCCCGTTGACAAGGCTTGGAGTGATGAGGATCAGATATTCACACCGAATGCTATCATTGCAGAGGGTACAGAAGTATATCTGGCTCCGAGATCTTATGAGAGCAAGGCTGGTACTATCACCATTCAGAAGAATGCACAACTTCGCCTTGGTCAGTATCTTGATGCTGAGGACAATTACTTAGAGTATGTACTGAATGTTGATGCCATCATAGGTGCAGACAGATCTGCTCAGTACTTGAATTCTGCAACAGAGTCTTATGCTTATTGGGATGGCAACGGCAAGCAGCACAATGTAAGATACAACATTGGTTCTATCAGCAATGTAACTATTCCTAATTTCTGGCGTACTCTGCCTGGTAATGTTCAGAATGTTACTTTCGGTATCGTAGGTAATGGTTCTTACGTAACTCTTCCTTCCAGCATGAAGAGTGTATCAGGTATTGACTTCAGTTGTAACGTATATGTCAATGTTCCTGTTGCTGAGACTGGCATGACCACATTCGAATTCAATGGTGTCAACTTCGGTTCATCTGACAGTGAGATTTTTGTTGATCCGGAAGCACAGAAGTACCTCACGGATGCAAATGGTAATGTAATTTATGTTACTGTATATGTTTGGAAGGATACGGATGGTGTATTCCACACCGATACCACCAACCCTGCAGGTAATGCTAAATTAGATACTGTTATTGAGACGTTTGAGCGTGCTGCTTATGATACTGTTAAATATAAGGACTATAAAGTTTATCTCGCCTTCGTCGGTTGTAAGGTAGATGGTAAGGATCTGGATAGCAAACTGTTGTCTCCGATGGTGGACAACTGGTGGGCTGAGGGTTCATTCGGTGATGGTTCTCAGATTATCTATCAGATTGGTTACAACAGCAACTACAGACTGTCAAGCAGCGGTGTGCTCGTAGCCATCTAAAGCACAACCGTAGAAAGAATTACCCAGTAATTCAACATAAAGAATCCCCCGTAGCGCTCCCGCCGCGGGGGATTTGCTTTTTCCTCCACGAATCCTTGGAACTTTCAGAATTATTCCGTATCTTTGCAGCAGAGAATAATAATAGAGTATGAACAATGCAGATTTTTGGGCATCAATTAATGCCATTATTGCAGAAGGCTTTAAGCCTGAAGGTCTGCAACAACTAGAACGTTATGCAGAATTATTTATTAGCCGAAAACTTGTATATCAACGATTTTCACCGTTCGAACAGCATGGCTGCACAACGGGAGGTCATGCGCATGTCATTGCATCCATACTCGCGGGAGCAGAAACTGGCACAGATAAAATCACTAAAGGAACGCTCAGCGATTACCAAAAAGAGTGCCAATATGGAGCGATCCAAGAAGTTCGTATAGAACAATGGGCAAAATCTGTAGGTATTTGGACTGAACCCGTAGATGACTCCTTACACCAAATGCTTGGCGAACAAATAGCCGAAGGTGGTGAAGCACTGGTTTATGATCATGGAGCCACACTCATAAAATCCATCGGTTTGGATTATTTTATCCAACCTATTTTAGCACTAGATAGAATTACACTGCATAATGCATATTTCCCTGAAACCAACATGACGGTTCTCGGATTTGGACGAGACAAGAAAGGCGAGTTTAAAATTATTGTAGAACAACCATTCATAGAGGGCGAGCATGTTGACGATGAGGAGATTGCCGCATATATGCAAAAAATGGGATTCAAACTTATCAATCCAAAGAACTGGACATACGCCACCCCTGATATTTACTTGAGTGACATGCATGATGAGAATGTTATTCGTTCTTTATCTGGTACAATATTTGTAGTAGATTGCGACATCAGAATAAATACTTCCGCCCTCCGAGCAGATGGAAACAGGGAACTAACTACCGAAATTATTTTCAATCAAGAATCCACATGAGCACAACGGTTCCAGGAACCGTTGTGAACATTTCCAGGGAAATCCTTTGGCGGTCTCAAAAGAAATCCGTATCTTTGCAACATGAATATCAAACAAGAATTTGGAAAATGGTTTCTTGACGTGGCAAAATATGTACTGACAGCCATGCTTCTTACCGCCATGATAGAAGGGCTAAGCCAGATGTGGCTGATAGTTGTAACAACAGTTATAAGTATATTATGTCTAACATTTGGTGGAATACTGATGCATAAAGGCAAAGAAGAAGAGGAAAGGCGCCAGCGTAACCGCGAACGTCACAGGGACAAAGTTAAAAAAGGAGGAAAATAGATATGGGAGCAATTGCAGCATTAATCATTATTGCAGGATTCGGAACTATTCTTTTAGTGTATTTCCACTTTGAAGACAAAAAGAATTCTCATGTAGGCATGAGTGAGTAAAGCAAGAGCACACCGGTTCCTGGAACCGTTGTAAACATTTCCAGGGAAATCCTTTGGCGGTCTCGGAAGAAATCCGTACCTTTGCAGAATGTTTTCAGCATATATACTCTTTTCGACCATATTAGCCCTACCTGCCACGGCAGAAGATGACTCCATCCGCACGGAGCGGCTGGACGAGGTGGTCGTGACCTCCAACTCTGCCCGCCAGCGCATCCAGAACGTGCAGACGGGCGCGGAGGTGCTGCAGATAGAGAACCTGACGACCACACCCCAGTTGTTCGGAGAGAACGACCTCATGCGCTCCATCCAACTGCTGCCCGGCGTGAAGTCGGAGAGCGACGCCAGCAGCGGCTTCCAGGTGCGCGGTGGCACCTCGGCACAGAACCAGGTGCTCTTCGACAATGCCCCCGTCTATAACGTCGGCCACATGGGCGGTCTCTTCTCCGCCTTCAACAACGACGCGCTGGCCGGTGCCACGCTCTACAAGGGTCTGTTGCCCGCCCAGTATGGCGGAGCCTCCTCGGCCGTGCTCGACATCCAGGGAAAGACGGGCGACAGAAGCGGTCTCCACGGCGGGGCCTCCATCGGCATCCTGGCCGCGAAGGCCACCCTCGAAGGGCCGATCATCAAAGACAAGGTATCGTTCCTGGTGAGCGCCAGGCGCACCTATATGGACCTGTTCCTGAAACTCTCCGACGACTTCAAGAACAACTCGCTCTACTTCTACGACATCAACGCCAAGGTGGATTGGACCATCAACCCCAACAACCAACTGTTCCTGACGTTCTTCACGGGGCACGACAAGACGGCGGTGGAGGATATGGTAGATATACGCTGGGGCAACCTGTCGTCGAGCCTGAAATGGCTGCACCACTTCAGCAGCAGTTCCAACTCGCAGACCACCTTGTTCTACAGCGGGTACACCACGGACAACGGCGTCGATTTCCTCGGCCTGAACCTGTGGTACAAGGGTCATATCCGTCAGGAAAGTCTGCGGCAGGACTTCCACATCGGCCTGGGCAGACACCAGTTGAAGGCCGGCTTCCAGTCGTCGCTGCTCAACGTGATGTCGGCGGAATGGGAGATCGTGAGCAAGCACGAGAAGGAGGAGCGCCGCGCCTGGGAGAACGCCGTATGGCTGAACGGCACCTTCAAGTTCTCCCCCAGCCTGACAGCCGCCCTCGGTCTGCGACTGAGCACCTTCTCACCCCTCGGCGGCTCCTACTACTACGACATCGAGGACAACGGCGACATCGCCTGGTACTACAACTACAAAGACGGGGAGATCGTAAAGACCCACGTCGTGCTGGAGCCCCGTGCCAGCATCAGTTACCAGTTATCCGAGACCGCCAGCGTCAAACTGGGCTATGCCCGCACGTCGCAGAACATCCATGCCCTGCGCAACCAGAGCACCTCCACCCCCTTCGACCGCTACGCCATCAGCAGTAACATCATCAAACCGGAGATTGCCGACCAGGTCAGCGGCGGTTTCTACATGATGACGCCCGCCCAGGAATATGACTTCTCCATAGAGGGTTACTACAGACATATCAACAACGTGATCGACTATCGCGACGGCAAGTCGTTCAGCAGCGAGATCGAGATAGAGCGCCTCGTACTCCCCGGCAAGGGCAAGAGTTACGGCGTGGAGTTCTGCGCCCACAAGAACGGCGGGAAACTGACTGGTTGGCTGGCCTACACCCTCTCATGGTCGAAGACACGCATTGAGGGCATCAACGGCGGCAAGTGGTACAACGCCAGCAACGACCGCCGCCACGACGTCAATATCGTGGCCATGTACAAACTCAACAAGGCGTGGACGCTCAACGCGGCATGGGTCTTCAACAGCGGACAGGCCTTCACCGCTCCCAGCGGCAAGTACCAGGTCATCGACAACTGGATCTACTACTATGCCGAGCGCAACGGCTACCGCGCCCCCGACTACCACCGCCTCGACGTCAGCGCCACCTGGACGAAGAAAGGCCCCAAGACCACCCGCGAGTGGAGTTTCGGCATCTACAACCTCTATAACAGGTACAATCCGTACCTCATCAACTTTGAGGACGGCGACAACGGTGCCCGTACCCGTGCCGTCCAGTATTCACTCTTCGGCATCGTGCCGTCGGTAGCATTCAGCATCAAATTCTAAAAGACCATGAGAAGATTACCAGATATTCTAGCCATGCTAGCCGTACTTGCCGTGCTAACCTCCTGTAAGAAGGACATCGAGATCGACTACCGCCAGATCGAGCCCATCTACGTGGTGGAAGCCTTCGTGACTGACGGCCACATGGAGGCACGCATCACCCAGACCAACGACATGGACGACAACCAGACGACCAGCGGCATCAACCAGGCCGTCATCACTGTCACGGGCAATGACGGCAGTTCCGCGGTATTGGAATACGAAGGCAACGGCTACTATAAGAACTACAGGGCCAAGGGAACGCCCGGCGTGGAATACACCATCGACATCCAACTCAACGGACAGCACTTCACATCGACCTCCACCATGCAGAAACGGCCTACCATCAATAACTTCCGCTTTATCTGGAAGAAGATGCTGAATGAGAAGTACCTCATGGGGGAACTGCTCTTCCAGGATATCCCCAATCAGGACAACTGGTACTTCATACACATCTACCGTAACGATACGGGCTACCGCTGGGCGGTGAAGCGCGACGATGTGGATCCCAACAAGGAACTGCAGCAACTCTTCACCTTCGACAAGGAGGGCAGTAACGATGACGACATGCTCAGGGAGGGCGACCGCATACACATAGAGTTGAGAGCCATTGACCAGCGCGCCTACGACTATCTCTACTCCATGCAGATGATGGACAATACCGGAACCAACCCCATAGATAACTTCACGGGCGGATGCCTCGGCTACTTCTCAGCCTATTGTCAGATTGCCTACGACACAGCCTATTACGAGGCTTACGTAGAGGAAGAGGATTAAGAAGGAATCTCCGTCGAATCGGAAATCTTACGGATCATCAGCGTGACCGTCACGTGGTAACTCTCGTTGACGTAGCGCACCTGCATCGTGTTCTCCGTAAACGAGACAATCTGCAGGAGGAGCGACTGACGGCCGAGGCCCGTGCTGACTTCCAGTTTCAGGTTGCTGTTGTCGCACTGGTAGGTGCCCTTATCAACCAAGGTCTCCCCATCCTCGATCATCGTCGTGGCGAAGGAGCCCTTGCGCACCATCCCGTTATAACTGCCGTCGCCCTGGAAGATAAACAGGTCGTACCCGATGTCCTCGGGCTTGATCTCCTGTCCGACAATCTCCCCCACGTTCCCCTCAATGACCACGTCGCCCTCGTTCCAGCCGCGCTGCCAGGTGCCGACAATCGTCTCACCCAACCGTCGGCCGTCGTCATCGCCGCCCGTACAGGACATCAGGAGAAGGGTGGATAAAAGGAGTAACCCGCCAAAGAATCTCATCCGCATATTATTTCACGTTTCCGACCTTCACCAAATACTCTGCGATCTGTACGGCATTCAGGGCAGCACCCTTGCGGATCTGGTCGCCAGAGAGCCAGAACGTCAGGCCGCAGTCGTCGCTCAGGTCCTTGCGCACACGACCCACATAGACATCATCCTTGCCGGCCGTCTCCAACGGCATCGGATAGGTGAGCGTCGAGGGATCATCCTTCAGCGTACAGCCGGGAGCAGCGGCAATGGCCTTCTGGGCCTCCTCCACGCTGATGGGCCTCTCTGTCTCGATCCATACGGATTCCGAGTGGGAGCGCAGCGAACTGACACGCACGCACATGGCCGAGCACTTGGCATCGGTATGCATGATCTTGCGCGTCTCGTTGAACATCTTCATTTCCTCCTTCGTATAGCCGTTGGGCTGGAACACGTCGATCTGGGGGATCACGTTATAGGCCAGTTGGTGGGCGAACTTCTTCACGGTCTTCACCTCACCCTCTTCGACCATCTCCTTATACTGCTGCTGCAGTTCGGCCATGGCAGCGGCACCGGCACCCGAGGCACTCTGGTACGAGGCCACGTGGATGCGTTTGATATGGCTGATGTTCTCCAGCGGCTGGAGCACCACCACCATCATGATCGTCGTACAGTTGGGGTTGGCGATGATGCCACGGGGACGGTTCAGGGCATCCTCGGCATTGCACTCGGGCACCACGAGGGGCACATCGTCGTCCATGCGGAAGGCACTGGAGTTGTCGATCATCACGGCACCATACTTCGTGATGGTCTCCGCAAACTCCTTCGATGTGCCGGCACCGGCAGAGGTAAAGGCGATATCCACATCCTTGAAGTCATCATTATGCTGAAGCAACTTCACTTCGATTTCCTTGCCCTTGAAGGTATATTTACGGCCGGCACTACGCTCAGAACCAAACAACACCAGTTCATCCATCGGGAAATTCCTCTCGTCGAGAATCCTTAAAAACTCCTGTCCTACAGCGCCAGAAGCGCCAACAATTGCTACTTTCATAAGCCCAAATATCTATTTCGTTCGTAATTTGGCTGCAAAATTACAAAATAATTATGAATTATGAATTATGAATTATTTAGTACCTTTGCACTCAGAATGATACTATTGGCATCATATTTCCCGATTACCGACCCCACATTGATCTTCTTTGTGGTGCTGCTGATTATCCTACTGGCACCGATCGTGATGAGTAAGTTGCGCATCCCGCACATCATCGGCATGGTGCTGGCGGGTATCGTCATCGGGCAATATGGCCTTGACATCCTGGAGCGCGACAACTCCTTCGAACTGTTCGGCCGCGTGGGGCTCTACTACATCATGTTCCTCGCCGGACTGGAGATGGACATGGAGGGCGTGAAGAAACACTCCCGCCGCTTCATCATCTTCGGACTGCTCACCTGCTTCGTACCGCTGATCCTGACCTACATCATGGCAAAGACGGTGCTGGGTTACTCCCATCCCGCCTCGTTCCTCTTAGGCTGTATCATGGCCTCGAACACGCTCATCGCCTACCCCATCATCGGACGATATGGCCTACAGCGCCACCCGAGTGTCAGCCTCAGCGTGGGCTCTTCAATGATCTCCCTGTTCATGGCCCTGGTGATGCTGGCAGCCCTCTCGGGTGCCTTTACCGACGGTTACACCTGGTACTTCTGGCCCCTGTTCATCCTGAAGTTCGCCGCCTTCTGTGCGGGCAGCCTTATCTTCATCCCGAAACTGACACGCTATTTCCTGCGCCGCTACAGCGACGCGGTGATGCAGTATATCTTCGTGCTGGGCATCATGTTCCTCAGTGCGGCCCTCACCTCGCTCATCGGCATCGAGGGCATCTTCGGCGCCTTCTTCTCCGGCCTGATCCTGAACCGGTACATCCCCCGCGTGTCGCCCCTGATGAACCGCATCGAGTTCATCGGCAACGCCCTGTTCATCCCCTACTTCCTCATCGGTGTGGGTATGCTCATCAATGTCCGCACGATCTTCTCCGGGATCGACATGGTGTGGATCGTGTTCCTCATCGTGTTCTTCGGCACCTTCGGAAAGGCGCTGGCAGCCTATATCTCCAGTCTGCTGTTCCGTCTGACAAAGGCCGACGGGCACATGATGTTCGGTCTGACCTCCGCCCACGCCGCCGGTGCCATCGCCATGGTGATGGTGGGCATGCGCCTGGAGGTGGCACCAGGAGAGTATCTCATCAATGACATCATGCTCAACGGCGTGGTGATGATGATCCTCTTCACCTGTGTGATCAGTACGCTGATGACCGAGCACGCCTCCCAGCAGATCATCATCCAGGAGAAGGCCCATCTGGAGGCAGAGATCCCCAGCGACGATGATGAGAAGATCCTGCTCTGCGTGAAGTATCCCGAGATCGCGCCCCATCTGCTCTTCCTCTCCATGCTGATGCGTAACCAGCGGCTGAACCGTGAACTGGTAGCCCTCAACGTGGTCTATGACGACCAGAACAGCACGGCCGCCCGTGAGCAGGGACTGCGGCTGTTGGAGCAACTGCAGCAGCGGGCGAGTGCCTCCGAGGTCAAGGTACAGACACAGGTGCGTCTTTCCACGAACATCGCCAACGGCATCAAGCACGCCTTCCGCGAGTTCGCCTGTTCGGAGGTCATCATGGGTATGCATGTGCATACCGACAACAATCCCCGCTTCTGGGGCGAGTTCATCCAGAGCCTGTACAACGGCCTGAACCGTCAGATCATCCTCACCCGTTTCGTGCAGCCGATGTCCACCCTGCGGCGCATCCGTGTGGTGGTGCCCTCACGGGCAGAGTTCGAGCCGGGTTTCCACCGGTGGCTGGAGCGTCTGAGCCGTCTGGCAGGACAACTCGACTGCCGTATCCAGTTCCACGGGCGCAACGAGTCACTGGTGCTCATTGCCGAATACATCAACAACCGGCACCCCAACGTTCGGGCGGAATATACGCCGATGGCACATTGGAACGAACTGCCGCAACTGGCCTCCCAAGTAGCGCCCGACCACCTCTTCGTCGTCGTCACTGCCCGTAAGGGCACCATCTCCTATAAGACCGCCCTGGAGCGGTTGCCCGACGAGTTGCAGAAGCATTTCTCGGGCAAGAACCTCATGATCATCTTCCCCGACCAGTTCGGCGACCAGAAGGAAGACCGCATGAGTTTCACCGAGGCCCAGCACCATGAGGAGAAGAGCATCTACGACACCATATTACGTTGGATTCACGACAAGAATTATGATCGACATTAAGAATATCACCAAGAGTTTCGGCTCACTGCAGGTGCTGAAAGGCATCGACCTGCATATCGACAAGGGCGAGGTCGTCAGCATCGTCGGCCCCAGCGGTGCGGGCAAGACCACGCTACTGCAGATCATCGGCACCCTCGACCGCCCCGACAGCGGAGAGGTCATCGTCGATGGCATCGACACCAGCCGTCTGTCCACCAAGAAGTTGTCTGACTTCCGTAACCAGCACCTGGGCTTTGTGTTCCAGTTCCACCAGTTGCTCCCGGAGTTTACAGCCGTTGAGAATATCATGATCCCCGCCTATATCGCCGGCGTCTCCCGCAAACAGGCGCGGAAGCGTGCGGAGGAACTGCTTGACTTCATGAACCTGAGCGACCGTGCCACGCACAAGCCCAACGAACTCTCCGGCGGCGAGAAACAGCGCGTCGCCGTGGCCCGTGCCCTCGTCAACAATCCCGCGGTCATCCTCGCCGACGAGCCCTCCGGCTCCCTCGACACGAAGAACAAGGAGGAACTCCACCAACTTTTCTTCGACCTCCGCGACCAGTTCGGCCAGACCTTCGTCATCGTGACCCACGACGAGGCACTCGCCGCCATCACCGACCGTACTATCCATCTGCGCGACGGCCTCATCGAAAACCCGGAAACCACCATCGAGACACCAGAGATATGCTTAGACTCGGAGACTACACCACCCTCAGAATAGTCAAGAAGGTCGATTTCGGACTGTATCTTGACGGTGGCGAGGAGGGCGAGATCCTCCTGCCCCAGCGCTATGTGACCCACGACATGCACATCGGCGACGAGATAGAAGTGTTTATCTATCTGGATCAGGACGAGCGCCCCGTGGCCACCACTGAGCACCCCTACGCCAAGGTGGGCGAGTTCGCCTACCTCGAAGTGGCCTGGGTGAATCAGTACGGTGCGTTCCTGAAGTGGGGACTGATGAAGGATCTCTTCTGTCCCTTCCGGGAGCAGAAGAAGCGCATGGAACAAGGCCAGCGCCACATCGTCTATATCAAACTCGACGAAGACAGTTACCGCCTGATGGCCACCGCCAAGGTGGAGAAGTATCTCAGCACCCCCGACGAGAATCTCACCCACGGTGCCCCTGCCGACATCCTCGTCTGGCAGAAGACCGACCTCGGTTTCAAGGTCATCGTCGATAACAAGTATCAGGGACAGATCTACGAGAACCAGATCTTCCAGCCCCTGCACAGCGGCGACCGTCTGACGGGCTATATCGACCACGTACGCCAGGACGGCAAGATCGACATCACCCTCCAGCCCACAGGTCGCCAGCACACCCTCGACTTCGCGGAGGTGCTGCTGCGCTACCTCTACGAGAACGACGGCCGCTGCAACCTCGGCGACAAGTCGCCCGCCGAACTGATCTACGACCGTTTCCAGGTCTCGAAGAAAGCCTATAAAAAAGCCATCGGCGACCTGTATCGCCGACGGCTGATTGTTATGGATGACGAAGGCATCCGCTTAGCATAAAATCATAATCCCCGCCTAATCTGGCGGGGATTATGATTAGAATTCTGCGCTCTTCGGTGTTCTCGGGAACGGGATGACGTCGCGGATGTTCTGCATACCCGTGACGAAGAGGATCAG
>JAFRMM010000134.1 GCA_017430675.1 Prevotella sp. | reverse complement strand
TGCGTCATGCGGGCGATCTCGCGGCGCTCTTCGATGTCAGGATCGAGGTCGGGATTGGCGATCACCTGTGAGAAGCCGCCGATGATGTTGAGCGGCGTGCGCACCTCGTGGCTGATGTTCTGGATGAAGGCGGTCTTCATCCTGTCGGACTCCAGCGCCTGGTCATAGGCTTTCCTGAGTTCTTTCAGATGGTGGCGGCGCGTCTGGGTGATATAGAAGAGGGCGATGGTCAGGAGGGCCAGCAAGATGATGACGACCGACATCAGGTAGAAACGAGTACGGGCTACATCGCGCTCGGCCTCGTAGATCATCATCTCGTCGCGGATACCCATCATGCTGTTGGTGAGTACCACGTTGTCGATGGAGTCGCTGGCAGCGGTCTGTTCCTTCAGGGCATGGAAGGCTTCCTCCCAGCGGCCTGCCTTCTCGTAGATTATGGTGACGGCGTCGAGCCCTTCATCGCCCAGTTCTTCACGGGCCAACTTGATGGCTTCGTCGGTGTGTCCCAGCAGGGCTTCGTGACAGACCTCTATTGAGCGGCCATGGACAGACGATTTGCCTTCTGCCACGCCTTTCTTATATTCCTCATAGCCTTCCATGAATTTGTCGTAGTTGCCCCTGTAGTAGTAACTCAGGGTGCGGCGGGTATCGATGTCGAACACGCGCTCAGGACAGTGCTTGATGGATATCTGCTTGGCTATCTCCAACAGGGAGTCGGCCTCTTCGGGACTGTCGTCGAGTGCCACATTGACGATGTTCATGTAGATGGAGGGCATGCTGGAGTAGTAGCCGTGTTCCTCCATCAGGCGGAGCACCTCGCGCCAGTTTTCCTTTGCCTCTTCCTTGTTGCCACAGTAGCGGTTGATATGGCCCAGCATGTTCATCGCCATATACATCTCCTTGTCAACCTTCTTCTCACGCAGTTCCTTAGAGAGTTCGCGTGCCATCTTATAGGCCTCGTAGATACGCTGCTGGTTCATCTCGAACACGATCTCATTACACCGCTGCGTGTAGTAGCCGTGCTGGTCTTTATTGTCTAACAGATATTGCTGGAGCGCCTTGACAGCGGGGAAGAATTTCGCACTGTCGCCGTCGTTGAAGGCGCGGTGCATAGCGTTGTAGAGCTCTTTATAGGTCTTGTCGTTCGAGTAGTCAACAGCCTGTGCCAAGACCGTATTGTTACTGAATAACAATATGGAAAGTGTCAAGAGGAAGGTCTTTATCTTCATTGTTTTAATAACTTACAGTTTTAGTTGGTGATTATGTCTGCAAAGATACGAAATATATGGTAATAACCAAAAAAAATAAGAAATAATTTTGTTTTTTGGTGATAAAATCGTAATTTCGCCCCCGAGATGGAAGTTATTCCGATAGGCCTTTTCCATTCGCCATTGAAGTCGAAATTCGGCATACCGAGGCAGAGTGGACTCGTCAGTGAACTGACGGGTTATGTGACTTTTGAACCGGAATACCGTCAGGAAGAGGCTGTGAGAGGCCTGGAGGACTTTGATTTCCTCTGGTTGATATGGGGCTTTTCGGCGAATCGTGGTGAGGCGCACGGACTCACCGTCAGACCGCCCCGTTTAGGGGGCAATAAGCGGATGGGGGTGTTTGCCACCCGCTCGCCGTTCAGACCGAATAAGTTAGGGCTCTCGTGCGTGAGAATCGACCATGTGGAGATGCATCCGAAGTGGGGCCCGGTGATCTATGTGAGAGGGGCAGACCTGATGGACGGTACGCCTATCTACGACGTGAAGCCGTATGTGGCGTATGCCGATGCCCATCCTGAGGCCAGGAGCGGGTTTGTGGATCAGAAGGACTGGGAGCCGTTGGAGGTGTTGGTGCCGGAGGCTTGTGCGAGGCTGTTTTCCGAGGAGGAACTGGCTGCGCTGAAAGCCACGCTGGCACAGGATCCGAGACCTCAGTATCAGGATGATCCCGAGCGCATCTACGGGATGCCGTATCTGGATAAGGACGTGCGCTTCCGTGTGAAGGGGCACGTGCTGGAAATTGTAGAAGTGAAGCATTTGTCTTAGTTTAGTTTGGTTATGGTGTGGATTATAGTTGTCGTATTGGTGATTATCTGTCTGGTGCTGGTGTTCCGCCTGAAACAGCAACAGGAGCGGGTGTCGGCACTGTACAAGTCTGACAAGTTGAAATCGCATTTTATCAAGTCGTTGGCTTATGAGATCCGTAGTCCGTTGCAGTCGGTGATGAAGTTGGCTGAGATGGTGGGCAGGGAGGACCTGTATCTCTCGAAGGAGGAGAAGAAGCATGTGGCTGATCAGATCAGTTATCACTCCAGTCTGATGGCGACGCTGCTCGACGAGGTGGAGGTTTATGCCGACAGCAATAAGAAAGGGCATGAGATCACGGACGAGCGTTGTAGTCCGAACCGCGTGTGTGAACGTTGTATTGATGCCAATCTCCACAATGTGCCTGAGGGTGTGAAGATGACCTTCCGCCAGGAGACGGGGCACGGTGTGTTTGTGTCAGCCGACCGTCATATCGTGGAACTGGTGCTGAACAAACTCGTGGTGCTGGCCTGCAGGTTTACCAAGAAGGGTGAGATTTCCGTGGGATGCCGTTACGAAGAGGACAGCCACAGGCTGACCTTCGTGGTGCAGGATACGGGTGGCGGTATTCCCGAAGCGCGTCAGGATGCCTTGTTTAACTGGTATAATGATCCCGACGACGTGTTTGATGAGACAGAGATTGACCTCAGCGTCTCCCAGAAGCTCGCCTCGAAGGTGGGTGGTCTCCTGCACTGGGACGAAACCTATAAGAACGGCACACGTTTCGAGTTCATCCTCCCCGTGAGATAATCAGTCTGCTTTGTCCAAACGGTTGCGCCAGAGATACTTGCGCGTCTC
>JAFRMM010000133.1 GCA_017430675.1 Prevotella sp. | reverse complement strand
TAGCCCGCATTTTTAAATAGCATTGCAAAGATACAAATAAGTGAGCAAAAAGCCAAATTTTATTTGGACTTTTGCGAGAAAATAATTATCTTTGCAGCAAAACAATACAAAACCACAACAACTATGAGTAAAAAAGTCATTACTTTGGCCGTCATCATTGCGGCACTGTTTGTAACCATGTCATGCCAGAACAAGAGTCAGAGTCAGAATCAGGATCAGGCAGGACAAGTGAATAACTTCCGCATCAAGCGCGGCACTAATATCAGCCACTGGCTCTCGCAGTCGGAGCAGCGCGGGGAAGCCCGTCGCCTCCATATCCAGGAGGACGACTTCGCCCGTCTGGAGGAACTGGGCTTCGACTTCGTGCGCATCCCCATCGACGAGGTACAGTTCTGGGACGAGCAGGGCAATAAACTGCCCGAGGCGTGGGACCTGCTGAACAACGCCCTCGACTGGGCCCGCCAGCACAACCTCCGTGCCATCGTCGATCTCCACATCATCCGTTCCCACTACTTCAATGCCGTGAACGAGGCAGACCAGGCCGCCAACACCCTCTTCACCTCGGAGGAGGCACAGGAGGGACTCATCAACCTCTGGCGCCAGTTGTCGGAATTCCTGAAGGACCGCAGCAACGACTGGGTGGCCTACGAGTTCATGAACGAGCCCGTGGCCGAGGAGCACGAGCAGTGGAACCAGTTGATTGCCAAGGTACACAAGGCGCTGCGCGAACTGGAGCCCCAGCGCACACTGGTCATCGGCTCGAATCTGTGGCAGGGTCACCAGACCATCAAGTACCTGAAGGTGCCCGAGGGCGACAAGAACATCATCCTCTCCTTCCACTACTACAACCCGATGCTTGTGACCCACTACGGCGCCTGGTGGTCACCCCTGTGTGCAGCCTACAAGGGTAAGGTGAACTATCCCGGCGTGCTCGTGTCGAAGGAAGACTACGATGCCGCGCCCGACGCCATCAAACCTGAACTGAAGCCCTATACCGAGGAAGTCTGGAACATCGACAAGATCCGTGAGCAGTTTAAGGATGCCATCGAGGCTGCCAAGAAGTACGACCTGCAACTGTTCTGCGGTGAGTGGGGTGTCTATGAGCCCGTAGATCGTGAACTGGCCTACAACTGGTACCGCGACATGCTGACCGTCTTCGACGAGTTCGACATCGCCTGGACTACCTGGTGCTACGATGCCGACTTCGGCTTCTGGGACCAGCAGCGCCACTGCTACAAGGACTACCCACTCGTGGAACTCCTCATGTCTGGCAAAGGTCTTGAGGAGTAAACACCACGAAATATAAATATAAGACTACGAATTTCACGAATTAAACTAATTATTTCTACTGCGGATTATTCTGGCGCAGCCGAATTAGTTTAATTCGTGAAATTCGTAGTATGTTATACAGTGGTATTTAAGTAAAGGTCACTTTGCTGCGGCACGACTCGGTATCCTCGCCCGTGTCAGGGTCGGTCTTCATGATGCGGACGCAGAATTCGAGGTCGCCTGTCTGTTCCTGATAGAAACTCAGCCTGTCCCCCGCATGGGCCTCTGCCACGTAGGCGATCTCGAAGCGCTTGATCTGATGCGCCCTGTACCAGTCGAGATCCCAGAGGTCGAGCACGTGCTCAATGTATTTCACGGAATTGATGTGTCCGTTGATATCCACGTCGTTATAATAGGTGTCGATGGTGCGGCACAGTTCAGTCTCCTCGCCCATCTTCACCCGTCCGCCCTTGTCAATGGGACAGTCCTTGTCCTTCACGATCCAGTTGTTGATGGCCCCGTTGTCGATGGAATAGATGTCTGTCGGCTGACGGCTCTCCGTGTCGATCATCGCCCAGATGGAACGGCCATAGCCATACACCCTGCCGTCGCCATCCACCACACGGAAGTTACGCGAGGTGAAGTAGCGCATGGCACTCTCCACCCACGTCTCCACGTTGAACTTGGAATACATCCTCGGCATCTCGTCCATCTCGATGGCCAGGCGTGAGAGCACCCACGACCGTTTGATCGTCATCAGATACTGCATGCCGAAGCCGCGCGCCGTCGAGTGGAAGTCCGCCGCGTTCAGCATGTGGTTGCCCAAGTGTCCCATGAACAGCCGTCCCTGAAAGTCACAATAGAACGGCTCCGCCATGAATTCGTATGTTCCTATCTTGTCCATGATCATCCCTACTCTACTTTCCTACCGACATTGACATTGGTGTCGCCGGTGACCTCGGCCTGGTTACCACCGCCATAGACATTGCCGCGGATGTCGGCGCCCACCTCTTTCTTCTCATAGTAGGTAACACCTTCTTCAGCGTTATCTGTAGCAGCAGCAGTATATGCTGTTCCGTTAAGCGTATAGAGACCTGCCACACTGGCACCCACTTCAACTGTCTTCACCACATAAACATCCTCTGTACCAATCTTGACGTTTGTACTACCGATAACCTTGGCGGCATTGCCACCACCAAATACGTTGTTAATGACACCGATCTTTCCGCTCGCATGAGACGGAACAGGATAACTACCTGTAGGATATCCAGACTCTTCTTTATTGACAAGGACACCATTCAAGACAGCCTTCTCATCGCCTATCACAGATTGATTGTCCGATGCAAATTTACCTTCAACCACATTGATATTCACCGTCGGGCTACCCACCATCACAGCAGTTTCACCAAGACCTCCACCATATACATCACCGATGCTGGTAAACGACTTGATGTTCACAACAGGATCATCATACGCCACAGACTGTGCCTCCGGATCATTGGCACTTTCTATGGGTACCTGTTTACCGGTTTGGCTATCCTTCTTATAACCATAGATGGAGTAACCGGCCTGGTTGCCACCACCATAGAGTTGTCCGATGATAACAGGCCTACAACCCTTCTCCTCAATGTTCACCGTGATGGAGCCGTTGATGGTGCCGCTCATGTTGTTGCCGCCGAACACACGGTCGAAGGTACCGTTGGTGATGTTCAGCGTCACATTGCCCATGATATCGGCAGCCTCTGCCCCACCATAGGCAACACTCAGACCTGGGATACAGGCCATGTGCAGTACAGCCTCAGCATCCATCGGCGCACTCTTGCCGCCACCGTAGGCCTCATCCACGCAGAAATCACACGTACTCATGTCTTCAAGCATGGTCACAGCCGACTGACGCACATTACCCTTGGTGTTTGAACCACCAAAAACAATATGTACCAGTCCACCATAGATATTGACTGCAGCCTTACCGGAACCATAGCCGAACTTCGTTGTTCGCTCCTCCTTCGAACTGGCGGGAGGATCATATTCAGTACCATAGGCCGTATATCCGACGTTAGCACCTGGGTTGTCCGAACCGTCAGGTAGTTTGTCATATCCATTACCGCCACCAAACAGTTCACCAATCTCATACGTACCATTGATTGTCACCTCGGTAGCCGGTGTCGAGGCAGCATTACCGCCACCATACACCTGCCCGATACTTGTTCTGCCACAGCCGTCAATGATGACGGTGGTATGTGCATTGGCTTGCTTCGTTTCATCATCGGAATCCGCATCCGTCGGCGTGTAGGCTGCCAGGTTACCACCGCCATAGACGGCACGCACATCGTATTGGGAGAAATCGGTGGTGCTGTTGGCTTTTACCTTGTCAGTAATTTCCGATTTACTGGCATTCTGAGTACCATGGATATGTACAGTGTCACTGCCCACTGGCGAACCGAACACATTGTTACAGCCAAAGATATCCTTCTTCACGACGCAGCCTTTTTCATTATCCTTCACACCCTTGTTCAAGTGCAAAATGACATTCTTCGACTTACCCAAACTGTCTCTCAGTTCCGCATTATCCGTCGTACCCATGCAACCGCCATAGACATTCTGCCCGATGGTGCCGCCAGTCAGGTCAAGGGAAATACAGCCATGATCATCACCATCTTGCATCCAGCCATACTTTCGATTAGTTGCCATGGCGAAATAGGTTCCCACGGAGGCGATTCTTCCTCCGCCATAGACGGAACCATTCATCGTACCGCCCTGGATCTTAAGATCCACATTACCGCCTACGACACCAGCCGTCAATGCCGTAATAGAGCCCTGGCCTCCTCCGAATACGTTACCGTCGTAACCGGATGTGCCGTCACAGCCGATGACGGTCGGTTTGTCATCAGAATCCTGACGAATGGTCGTTACAGCATCACCTATCACGTGACCATCCTGACCGCCGCCATAGACAGAACCATAGACCGTTCCACCCGTCACGTTCACAGAAGTCTCACTGACATTTGTCCACGTATTAAAGAAGATGCGCTTGTCACCCATGCCCGCTCCATAGATATGTCCATTGGCTGGATTTCGCAGAATCATTTCCTTGGTACGTGGCACACCCACGGTACCGCCCGACATGTTGATCGTACATTTTCCCGTATTTTCTACAGGTATCGTCAGCGCACTATCCGCATCCTCAGTGTACTTACCCACATCGGTCTGCTCGTTGCCGCCATAGACACAGGTCAGGATATGTCCGCCGGTAATATCCACCTGGGTATTGCCACCTACAGAACCTGCCGCACGATGCCATTTGCCTGGCGCATAGGGGACGACACCGCTACCGCCGCCAAACACGTTGCCGAAGTAGGTATGACCGTCCTTACCTTCAGGCTTTCCTCCTTCCGTTGATGCCAGCCTTTCTAATACTGTTTCTGGAATGTCCGAATACTCACTGTAGTCGTATGTACCAGCATCTGTAGCGAACGGGTCGTAAGGTGCACCACCCGTTGTATAATCTGCAAAATCATAGTCCCAACTGGCACATGCCAGATCAGTTGCTGGCGGAGTAGTGGAAGACCACACATTGTCACCGTATGGGTCCGTCGCATCCTTACCGCAGCCAATCTGACCACTCTTTATCTCCACATAAGTATCATGCTGTACATGACCGTTCTCGCTGCCACCATAGACGGAGCCCTTGACAAACGGCTTGTCCGTAGCAGCATCATTGCCAATGGTCACCTTGCCCTGGGTGGCCAAGGCCATCGTCTCGATAAACGTCAGATATTTGGCCTCAGTATCAAAATATTCCCATATATATGTGTCATCGTCTTCATAAACAGACATCCAGTAAGTGGGTAGAGGTGTGGTAGTAGTGGGTTTATAGGAATCACGGCGCATCATACGTTTGGGCATGTGAGCAGTATCGGCATAAGAATAAATGCCCGGCAGCACGCCCTTGCCGGCGCCAAACACATGTCCTGTGTCATCGGGCTTTCCCGATGTCGTACCCTTCATCTTCAAGCCGTTGGGACCGATTTCGGCTTGGCCCTTGATTTTGACAGTACAATTGCCACTTCCATTGTTTTCATTTTTCAAGGAATACGGCATTCCTACAGGCACCCAGTCTGGTGCGTCCTCGGGAACGTTTGGAGCCTTCTTAACTTTATATCGGCCCACCGAGGCGATCTCGCCGCCGCCATAGACGCTTTTTTCCACCTTGGCTTTACCCTGAACGGTGACGGTAGCCTTGCCACGAACCAGTGCTGAATAGCCATGTGTCATGACACCTGCGCCTCCACCGAACACGTTGCCTTTGATAACGGGTGTGCCTGTCCCGGACTCGTCACCTATCGTCACCTCCGTGTTCCTTTCCACGCGGCCTACCTCACCGCCGCCATAGACTGTACCATTCACCGTGCCGTTGCTGATGGTGACTTTCGTTCCGCCATCTTTCAGGTTACCGGATTCATCTACACCAGGATCCTCCTCATCTCCCACCATGGCTTTCTCACACTCGAACGAGTCTGCTGTACCCTTGCCTCCTCCGAAGACATTGCCTCGGACTGTACCAGCACTGATGTTTACCTCAGTGTTGACTTTCACGTCGGCCTTATTGCCGCCGCCATAGACATTGCCATTGACGACAACGCCCTGTGCCATGGCTGTTGTGGTCGTCAGCATTGCCAAGGAAACCACGAGCACAGCCCGCAGGGGTTTCATAAAAGTGTAGTTCCTATCTTTTGTCATATCTTGTTCTTTTACATTCCTTCTATCTTACCTCTTCTATTCTTCATCTATAATGTTCACCGTCGCGCTGCCAACTACATCGGCCTCGTTACCTCCACCGAAGACATTACGACCTACTATAAGATCACCTTTAAGCGTGACCGTCGTATTGTCGAGTGATTTACTCTCATTGCCACCACCATAGACATCCTCTGCCACTGTACCGCCATCAATAGTGATTGAGATGGCACCTGTGACGTTGCCGAGTTGGTTCATTGCATCTTGGGTCATACCTGTGCACAGTGTCTTGGCAGAGTCATTGGAGTCACCAGTACCTGCTATCCACGTGAAAGTCTGTGGTGTTGGAAATTCCCCGAAGTCAGTGAAGAGGGCCATCTCCTTTTTATAAACAGAATAGGTTGGCCCATCAGAGGTATATACCTTCACTTCGTTCGACTCCGCCTTGAAACCGCCGCCGTAGGCACTACCATCGATCTCGCAACTTGTCAGTGTTGAGTTCACCGTTCCGCTGACCTTACCCTGACAGCCCGCACCATAAAAATCGCCCGTAGTCCCCTCTCCTGATAACGTTTGGTCGGCGGTAAGTTTACTGACTTGACACCCAGTCAGGTTGTTGGTCACGTTGCCTGTGGTAGCCAGCGAGAACTGGGCATAGCCTGTGTAGGAACGTGCCACGGCCACGCGACTATATGAGTGGTAGATGTATTCGAACTTATAGCACGTACCGATACCATCGCTTGTCTTATTCAAACGTTTATAAACGTTGCCAAACGATATTGGGTAAGTTTTATCATTTGATATATCTACACTGTTTTGTTGATCAACTCGTGCGTAGGTGATAGAAGTTCCTCCATAGCCTGCTCCGTAGTATTCGCCAAAGATGGTATTAGTAGCATTCGTCACAACCACCGGGGCTTCAGTAGCGCTACTGAATTCAGGACCTCCGCAGAAGAAATCAACCTTGCTATTGTTGATGGTAGTAGTAATGTTTCCGCCAATAGAAGCCTTTGCCGAAGTACCGCCACCGAAGTAACGACCTATAATGGCATGGTCAATCTTCGCTGTCATGTTCACTTTCGCCCCACTAGTCTTGGGTGTCGGCGTTTCCACATAAGCCCCAAGGAACTTATGAATTTTGCCGCCGGCACACCAGAAGTAAATGTCATCACCCTGAGCCTTGACTTTGTTTTGTGAACTATAACCAGTCATAAAGCATTCCTTGATTTCTCCACCAGTAACATTGACAGGAACAATGGTCGTTGTCTTATCCTTATCGGAGTGAGAGCCTGGATAGAATTCTTCCACAAAGACGTTGCCCCCCATGTGTATATAACTAACCCTGTTACAGTCTTTGTCTCTTGAACGTACAATCTGTACGAAATAGCCACTGTTGACAATCCATCGGTTATTGCCCCTACCGTTATCAGTACTATTAAAGTTACCCGAATCTATTTCGCACTGGCTGGTGTAGAAAACACAGGTCTCTGTCATCTCAAACCAGCCACGCACCTTCCAGATAGGTACGCCCGGGAAACCTGTACTACCGTTCACGTGAGCAGCCATACCTACGGGAATGACAGGCAAGAAGTCGAAACGCATGGAAGGGGCTCCCGGTCGGTCAGCACTGTTGTACGCATAGAAGCCGTAGTCTGGCTCCTGGTTGTTGTCGGCATCAATGCTCATCAGCGTGAATGCCTTTTCATAATTGCCAGAACCCAAATCGCCGTCGTTAAAGTGATAGTTGCCCACCAGCACAATGGCCTGTTCGTGAGGATTGTCTGCCGTTGGCATGTTAGTAAGCAACGTCTCCAGATTGATGGCTACGGGGCGGTCTTGATAGTAGGTAGTAGGCACTGTGCCGCCAAGGTTGGCCGCCCCACCATAGTTGGCATTCAACCCTATGTCGTAAGCCGGGTCACTCAGATAGTAGGCAGTAGCGAAGTTAGCCTCAATGGTAATGGCTGTCACACCGTAGGGCACGATGTAGTTGCCACCCTGTGCATAGATGTATCCAGAGGTTTCGTAGAGGTCTTTATCCGTGCAGTTGCGGTCAGAGAAGTTGTAGTTCTCAAATGTTGCTCCTTTGCCGCCTGTGATGCTGGTAATCTTCCATCCCGTGCATATTTTGCTATAGTCTGTATTTATCTTGAATTCGTTGGCGAAGGGTAGCACCACCTTTCCCCACGTGTAGTCGTAGTTGGCTTCGTCCATACCGGTAATGGGCAAGGAAGCAGTGTATTGAGAGCCGTCAATTTTAATGGTAACTGAAAGTGAAGTGATGGAATGATTGTCGTCACCAACATTCACCGTTGCTCTGGCAGGAGCATCAATTACTTTCCTCGTATTCGTCCTCCATTCTTCTATAATGGGATAAGGGGCTTTGCTCTTGTCAAGCACCCAATGGCCTATCTCTGCCACCTGTTCTGAGGTGATGTCATCCACACTGCCCGTCGTGGTATTGTCAGCGAAGAGGAAGTAGGCCGCCAGTTCGCGGTGGGTGTTCAAGATATGGCGGTAGAAAGGGAAGCGCGTCAGGTATTCGTCCTTGTCGATGGCCAACTGGTCGTTATAGGTGGAGTAAGTCAGCTCCGAACGGTAGCGCCAGTAGTTATACTCGGTGAAGTTCTGAACGTTGGACACATGGTTGCCGGCATAGACGGGCGATGTGCCAGCCATTTTTCCATACATCATGCAAAGTGCGATGCGCACATTGCCAACAGTGCCCAGGTTGTTGCCCACAATGCCTGCCATAGTAGTGCCGCCTTTTACCTCAGCAAAATTATAGCAGTTCACCACACGCACGCTGGAGCCGCTGTTGATTTGCCCCACTAAACCACCCACATTCCCAGTGCCATTGACTGTTCCAGACAACACACCGCAGTTATAGATTTTTGTCGCTCCGTCAGCCGTGTTGCAGATGGCGCCATTGCCACTTACATCAACCTCGCTGAGAACGACGTTCTTCACCGTGCCGCCGTTGAGATTGTCGAACAAGGGCACGGTGAGTCCACTGATAGTATAATAGCCTCCGTCGAAAATGCCTGTGAAGCCGCTGATGCTAGCATTAAAATCGCTGGCATCAATGTAGTTGGTGATGATGCACCGCTCGCTCAGATGCGACGTGATATCCTGCAACTTCGTCAGGTCGTTGATGAAATAGCCTAAATTAATGGTCAACTCGGCCACGCATGACAATCCTTTGCTGTCATCCTTCGCCACAGCCTTGAAAGTTTTCGTTCCGCTGCCGTCGCTGAGGGTGATAGCACCTGTATAAGGAGTGCTGTTTGCATCCGGATCGGTTCCGTCATCAGTGTAGTATATAGTGCCAGAGCCGGTAATAATGACCGTTATACCATTACGACTAATAATTGGTTTGACGGTGTAAGGAGGGGTGTATTCTTGAGTGATAATGTTTGCCGACCGTATATTACCGTTATAAGATACAGCCTTAATGGTTACATCCTTATTCAACGCAAAAGGCTCGGAATAGAGGTTACTGCTATTATCGGGGTCAGTACCGTCAAGAGTATAATAAATCGTGGCACCGCCGGCTGACATTTCCACCAAATTGTTACAATCCGATGGAGGGGTAATAGTTGGATCGTCAGGAATACCTACAAGTTGTGAAGCCACTTCTGTCAAAACCAACCCATAGCGGGCAACTACAGCCTTCACCGTGTAGCGTCCTGTCACCTCTACTGTTGTACTGCGCTCTGTAGTAGTTGTAACTATATTTGTAGTACTGCCATTGATGGTTGGGTCACTACCGTCAGTGGTATAGAGAATATCGAAGCCGACGGGAATCTTGTCGTAACTAATGGTGAAGTTGTTGTCTTCATAGTTATATGTGATAGTTGGGGCGGACAGGAGGGCGTTCTCAAGAAACCACATCGAACCTTTGTCTGCGCCTTCACTGTAAATACCGATGATACCAGCGACTTCAGTTTGGTTGTCAGCAGTCAGACCATAATAGTATGCTTTGTTGCCTTTTGAGGGATTCAGAAAACGATTGCTCGTAGTCAGTTTATTATATCTAATATTATAATATGACGGAGATGAACTACTTTGATAAGTAATGGCATACAAGGCGGTCTCTCCAGGAGAGTCTGTGCTTTCAAGGTGAAAGGCTCGGCGGTTGTTGTAAACAGGGTCGTTATAGACCATATACATACCTGTTAAGGCGTGAATGATATGATAGTAGTCTCCAGACTTCTCTACAACCCAAATGGAATTCTCATTCTTTTGTGTCTGATAGGTTGTCACCAGCGGCGTGTTGGCATCGTTGTTGTATGTCCATGCTGTTTTTGATACATTTTCGTCGCCCCCGTTGGAAGCCGGAACCATATACCAGTTTGTACCCGCATTTTGAACATATGCATTCGTGTTGTTATTGGCAATATAATAAACTCCTGAATAGTCTACTCTTGTCGGTTCAGTCTTTGAACCATTTTCTTGGAAGTTTGCCCCTTTCACCCACACACCGAAGGTGGATTTAACGGTAACGGTGTAGTCGCGCTTCTCGGAGAGGTCCTTGGGGTCGTCGCCTTTGAGTTCCAGTGTGCCGCTGATCTGGGGATCATCGGCACGGGTGCCGTTAGGAGTCATGGTAGCATAGACTTCGATATCGTCTTTGGTAATGGTGTAGCCGTCGTCGGGGGCTACAGTCAGGGTGACGGTCACCTCGCCACCTTTCTCTTCGCCCACCGAAGCGGTAATCTCGCCGCCCATGAACTTGCAGGTGTCCTCGCCGTCCTCGCCATATACGACCTTCACGTCAGCCCATGCCCCCATGCTGACCATCATCAGCAGGGCCAGGACGAATATCCGTGTCATTGCCTTCTTCATATCTCGAATCATTTCCTTCAGTTCTCTATTCTATCGATCTGACAAGTATGCTGTTTGGTGTCGCGGTCATAGTTGATGCCCACGAGCAGCAGACGGTCGCAGTACTCCCGCACTTTCGCAGGATAATCCTTGCGAAATATCTGCGAGATGGCCGTATCGGCATCCTTGTTCACTTTCAGTTCCAGCACGATGGCTGGCGAATCGACGTTTTTTCGTGGAATCAGCACCATATCAGCAAAACCTTTTCCCGTGGCCAACTCTCTATGCATCACATAGTCATTGCGAGCATAATAGTAGGCTATGGAGAGTACACAAGCCAAAGAGTTCTCATTGTTATAACTCAGGATACTGGTGTTCTCGTCGTGAGCCACCTCTATGCCATGGGCCACAGCCTCCTCGTCGCCGTCGAGCGTCGCCTGTAATAACTGCTTCGACTGGTCGATGGCAGTGATTAGCCGCTGCCAGTTGTTGGCCTTCACTGCATTCACCATCTCGCCAGCCACCTCGCGGTTAGGGATATAGCACTCGCTCTCACGCCAGTCGAAAGAGAGATAGCCCAGGTGGATAAGTATCGTTAGTGCATCGTCCTTCGTCCTTATCACTGACATGTCGTTCTGGAATCCCGTTGGATCCACCTCGCACCTTCCACCGGCCAGCATGCTGATGATGTCATCCTTCAGGCCATCGAAGTTCATATTGATATAGCCAGCCACGGCATCGAAGGCACCTGTAGCGGCCCAGAAACTGCGACAGCGACGGCTCTTCAAGGCCATCATCACACTATTGGGATTGAAGATAGACTGCTCATCACCTATTTGATAGCCATCATACCATTTCTCCAATTCAGTGAAGTCCACACCATGCTTCTCTGCCAGCGACAGGACTTCAGTCTTAGTGAACCCGAAGAAATGAGACATGTCCATAGGCTCCACCATGGAATACTCAGCGAAATTGTTCAGTGCCGACTCGGTCTTGTATTTCTTCACAGGCAATATCCCCGTCATATAGGCACAGGCGAACACCCGCATAGCCTGTTGGCTCTTAAACATCCGCCGCAGCCAGCCGACGTATGCATCCATTGCCGTCGTACCAGGAGAAAACTCGCGGCAGATGGCATCCCACTCGTCGATGATAAAGACAAACTGCTGTTGTTTGGTTTCGCTAACCCGCAGCATGTAATCCATCAGACAGTCATCCTCCTCCATTGGTACATCTTGATAGGCTTTGCTCACATCAGCCAAAAGGGCGGCATCTATCTTATCGACAATATCGTCACCTTTATATCTGGATACGAAGTCCGTCATGTCAAGGTAGATGGCGGGATACTTGTTCAGATGTTTCTCGAACGACGGGTCATGGGCAATCTCCAAGTCCGTGAACAGACTTCGCGAGTCGCACGAGTGATCGTAGTAGGCATACAGCATCTTGGCCGCCATCGACTTGCCGAAACGGCGACAGCGAGTGACGCAACTGAAACAGCGTTCGGTGAAAAGCGTACTATTCACGACTGCTATCAGTCCCGACTTGTCCACATACTCACTATTCCTTGCACGCTGGAATCCTACATTGCCTATATTGATATATGTTCCCATAACTGTTGTCGTTGTCTGTTACTCTTTTTCGCCTAATCGCCAGTCTCGATGTTCACCTGCGTACTGCCTTCCACGACACCCTCGTCACCGCCGCCGAAGACGTTGCCATATACCTTAGTATCACCCTGAATATTGACGGTGACTTTATTGCCTGCACCAGTGACGTAACTCGACTCACCGCCACCGAAGACATTGCCTTTCTTACCAGTGGTGTCACCTGCTGTTCCAATCACGCTGCTACCCTTGATGGTGAGGGTGACGTTACCAGCCACAGAGCCGAGGTTGGAATGGCTGAGGTTCATATCGGTATAAATAAGGTGATCGGTATTTAAATCACTTCCCGAATTATTGTTGGTCAATGTGACACCGGCTTCTGATGCATTTTTCCATGTAAATGTGGTGATTCCAGAAGAAACTCCTGGTTCAAACATACCCGAAGCGCTATTGTAGTTTGGTATCTGGTATCCGTTGCTGCCGTTCGGCGCAAAGCCGGCATCCCTCACTTGAAGGGATGGCAGCGAGGCAGAATATCCTGCACCAAAAACATTACCTTTTACTCTGCAATCCTCAAGTTCCGAGGTTACTGTGCCATCCACCTTACCAAGGCTGCCACCACCATAGAAGTTGTTCTCGACGGTGCATTCCTTCAATGTGGATTCCACGTCGTTGCACTGCGCCAGCGAAAACGAGGCGAACTTGACATAGAATCGTCCGCCGGTCTGACCGCTACTCCAAACGAAAAACTCATAGTCGAAATCGGTGGCCACACCTGGACCTTTTTTACCATATTGGTCATCATTGCCGCCTCCATTTTTGCTGTTAGTCGTTTCTCCATCAAAATATTTCCCCCTATCAGTAGTATAGTAGCCTTGTAGGGTTTTTCCCCAATTGGGAGAAGTCCCATCGTAGTATTTCTTCTTGGCAAGTGAGGTGCCGCCGAATCCTGCACCAAAATAGGTGCCGAAGACGCAGTCCTCGGCATTTGTGGTGACTTTTTTGTCTGCTTGCATATTGCCAAATTTGGGGCCACCACAGTAGGTGGTCACGTGGCTGTTATAGATATCTACAGTAACATCACCTGTAATAGGCTTGGCATCGTTAATACCACCGCCAAAGAATTCGTCTATGTCGGCGTTATAGATTTGCCAGCGTACATTGCCGTCAATCTGTTCCAGCGACGCTCCTGCAGCCTCATGGAAATAGCCGCCGCTGATGTAACATTCTGCATTGTCTGTACTTACTGCAGCATCTGCCTTGTAGGTTCCAGTGAGGTAAAAGCCTGGGAACTCGCCGCCCGTCACCGACACTGGCACATGAGGCGTAGCATAAGCACCATCACTGTGAGTACCCATACCGAACTCGTTAATCCACACGTTGCCACCGACATGGATGTAGATGGTTTTGCCTGTCACGCTAGTTTTCTGTGTCGATACAAACTGGTCGATGACACCACCAAGAAGAATGAGAGGGGCATCTGTTTTTGTATTACTATCCAAGTTCTCATACTCCAATTGTGAAGAATAGAAAAATGCTGTGTTGGTGGTTTCAAACCAGCCTTTGGTCTTGAAGATGGTGAAGTTGCAGATGAGGCTTGCACCATTGGGCTTCTGCGCCTGGGCCGTGCCGGGGATGGCCAGGAAGTCGAAGCGGATGGGTGCTATCGCCGTACGGCCTTTATGATGGTATATCAGGCTATAGTCGGGCTCATGGTCGTTGTCCGCGTCCACCGACATCATGGTGAAGGGTGTGGTTCCATTCGACGGCACACCATCCAAATGAAGGTTGCCTACCAATACGACGGCATTGTCATAGACGGTGGAGCCATAGCCGCTGAGATTATTTTTGATATAACTGAGGGCATTGGCGACTGTGGTTTCTATCCTTTGGTCGTTGAATTTGGTGGTTCCTACAGTCACCTGAGTGCCGGTCTGGGTGACATTCTGCTTGCCAGAGTAATCATCTTTGTACACCACGTCATAATTGGGGTCGGAGATGTAGGCGCACTTGGCCCAGTAGGGCTCGATGGTAATGGAAG
The DNA here is from genome assembly GCA_017430675.1 of Prevotella sp. The sequence continues at coordinate 39,678 of JAFRMM010000133.1, read as the reverse complement.
TGACACCGTAGGGCACGTCGAAATAGGCACCCTGCGAGAAGACGCGCTTGCTCACCGTATAGAGATCTTTGTTGGAACTCTTGCGGTCGGCATAGTTATGGTCGGGGTAGTCCTTGATGCCAGATGTGGGGTAGTTGTCCGAAGTATAGGGGTCGTCATCGATAGGGGTGATGTCCGTAATTTTCCAGCCCGTCACCACGCGATTGCCCGTGCAGTTGCCTTCACCTACATCGTTGTAATAAGGCAACTGCACCTTGTCGTAGTTGTAGTTGAAGCGGTCGAAGTCCTTATCGGTGCGTTGCAGGGTCAGGCTCGTTGTGGTGATTGACGCTTCTGCTGGCCAGGTCTGTCCGCCATCGCTCTTGGTGGTGGCTATGGTCACCGAGAGAGTCTTGTTCAGTTTGCCCCCATGATTACGTCCCACTGTTGCGCTGTCGGGGGCATTGGTGATGTCGGGATTAATGATGGAGGGATAAAAAACGCCTTGTTGCTTCAGCACAGGGTAGGGCTTGGGGCTATCGATAGTGCGGTCCGCCGTCTCAAGCACCCATTTCGCCATGTCAGCGGGATCGACAGTAACAGTGGAAGTAGAGGCGTAGACGGCGGCCAACTTCTTGTTGCTATTGAGCAACAGACGGTAGAATTCAAAACGATTCAAATATTTCTCTTCCACAGCCAATGCACAGTTGTACTTATCGCTGCTGATGGCCTTAGTCTTCAACTTGTCGTAGGCGTAATAGTTGAATGTGTTCAGCCCCCCCTGCAAATTGTTGATGTTGTTGCCGCCGTAAACGGGCGAGACGGTGGAGCCACCAGTGATGTCTCCATAGAACATACAGTTCATCACCATGGTATTGATGCTGGCCGCCGTGGTGGTCTGATTGTTGTTACCCACAATACCGCCCACGTTGCTGCCGTTGGTAATGTCGGCATAACTATAACAGTTGATGACGCGCGCTGTTCCGTCAAGAAGACCAACAAGACCGCCAGTATCTGCCGTGCCACCAACAGAACCACTGAGAATGCCCACGTTATAGATGCGGGCTGCGTCGTTAGCCGTACAGGCAATGGCACCAGTATTGCCATCATGACCAGAAATGTTCACGCTCTCAATTACCAAGTTCTTCACCGTGCCAGTGAGTGTAGTAAAGAGTGGTGCACTGAGGCTCGTAATGCGGTAAGGCATATTGGTGGTTGGATCAATTGCGGCCTCCAGCGTGCCGCTGAATGATTCGATGGTGGAGAAAGTGCCGGCATTATCAATGTCGGCAATTATTCTATAGTTGCCAGCAGTGTTATTGCTAATGTCTTGCAAGCCCTGGAGAGTTGATATTTCTATAACCCCACCTCTATTTCCGCCACCTTTCGAGTCCTTTATCTTGAAGTTGGCAGTTTTCACCCACACGCCGAAGTTGGATTTGACGGTGACGGTGTAGTCGCGCTTCTCGGAGAGGTCCTTGGGGTCGTCGCCCTTGAGTTCCAGTGTGCCGCTGATCTGAGGATCGTCGGCACGGGTGCCGTTAGGAGATATGGTAGCATAGACTTCGATATCACTCTTGCTGATCGTGTAGCCGTTGTCGGGCGTGACAGTCAGGGTGACGGTCACCTCGCCACCTTTCTCTTCGCCCACCGAAGCGGTAATCTCGCCGCCCGTCCACTTATAGGTGTCCTTGCCGTCCTCACCATATACGACCTTCACGTCAGCCCAAGCCCCCATGCTGACCATCGTCAGCAGGGCCAGGGCGAATATCCGTGTCATATATGTCTTCAACATATCTCGTGTCTATATCTTGAGTCTTATTATTCTATTCGTTATTATTATCTTTAATAAACTGTTCAAGAACTGATTTATCAGGCAACTGTAAAAGGTAAGTGGAGACGAACACTTTGTTATCCATGCCCGCAAGAGCATATTCCACCATTTCCTTACCTGCTTTTGTACATAGGAGGATCCCTACAGGCGGGTTATCACCATCGTGCATCTCATTCTCTTTATAATAAGACACATATGCATTAAGTTGCCCGAGATGTTCATGACGGAATTCGTCATTTTTTAATTCGATGATTATGCTACAATGTAAGATTCGGTGATAGAATACCAAATCTGCATAATAGTATTCATCATCGATAATGAGACGCTTTTGCCTGGCTTCAAAACAGAATCCCTTGCCCATTTCCAACAAGAATTCTTGCAGATGGTTTAGCAAGGCCTCCTCAATATCACTTTCCTTAAGGACCTCAGTTGCTTTCAGTCCGAGAAATTCAAATGTATAAGGTTGACGAATATCTAATGAATTATTACTTTTGCTTACTGGAAGTGTAGCCATTGCAGTAACAGGATTCTGGCTCAAGCCAACACGTACATGAAGATTAGTAACGATGAAACGGTGTAGTTCTCTGACACTCCATCCACATTTTATACACTCTTTCTCATAAAAAAGCCGAGTTGTTGCATCTTTAACATGCGTTAATTCCGTTATATGTGCAAACGAAAGCCTACTGACCAAAGTGTTTCCATCAGTAACCAATTCACCCAACGCTGTTGGTTGAATCTTAAAATGGAACAATTCTGCCACTTGAGGATAGCATGCATAGAATTGTCGACAGTTTTGGAAAAGTGTGACATTCAAGCCCCGAGTATCTAACGATTCTTCAAGGCGCTTCAGCAGTCTCTCACCATAAACAGCACGGTCCTTTCCTTTCTGCTGGTATTCCACGATGAAGAAACCAATCAGCCAGTTACGCATGGTTGCATAACGATTGATGGCTTTAACAGCTGACTGGTATGAACACAAGTGAACGTTTATGACAGCATTGGTCAAATCGCCAAAACTTACATCTGGACGACTTTCCCAATGAGCCACAACTGGAGTAAACACTTCTGTCTTCTGCATCTCGTTTACCATATCACATCTTTACATCTTCCCTTACTTGATCACGACCTTCTTGCCATCCTTGATGTAGATGCCCTTGCGGGTGGGAAGGGTGTCGTAGCGGCGGCCGTCAAGGCCATACCATGCGGAGGCGGAGGAGCCCAGGGTGCCGTCGGTGCGCAGGGCGGCGATGCCCGTGGTGTCCCCGCGCGTACCTAATATATAATATGAGCGGGTCTTCTCCAGGGGTTTTTCCTCTTCTGTCGCTTGCGTCAGATACACGCCGCCCTCGGGGATCGTGCCGGCCTGACTGTAGTAGAACACATCATTGTACAGCAGATAGACCTCACCGAGTTTCACCTCCTGACCGCCTTCCGGGGCCACCTTCAGCAAGTTCTTGGACTCGCCCTCCACCTCTCCGGCTTCCACCGTATAGAAATCACTGATCTTCCGCTCGTCGGTGAACACCAGTACGGGCTCACCGGCGGCTATCTTGGTGACTTCCTTGAGCACGAGACCCTTCTCATTGATATCCGTGATGGTATAGGCCTTCAGCACGGACGGCACGACCACGGCCTTGTCGCTGACGAAGGTGTCATACCCGTTATCCTCACTGAACGTAAAGCCCTCGATCTGTACGGCATCGCTGCTGACGACGTTGAGGTCCTCCCACCCTTCCGTGATCATATACTCATTATAGAGGTTGCCGTGCACGTCGATCTCCACGCCTTCGGGGATGGCACCCTCGCCCAAAGCCAGCACCTGCTCGGCATTCGCGATGGTGATACTGGTCAGGTTGGTGCAGCCTGCGAAGAGACTGGCACCCAGGCTGGTCACACCCTTATCGATGACAACACTGGTCACCTCCTCGCCATTCCAGGGAGTACCACCGTCCTTCGTGTCGAAGTCCTTCGTGCCGCCAGTGCCCGAGATGGTCAGGACACCCTCTGCCAAGGCCCATTCGATCTGCGAGTCGGCACCGCTGATGTCGTCATCCTTCACGATCTCCACCTCATGGAACGTGGCCTTATTCACCCACGCACCGAAACCGGCGGGAACGGTGAAGGTGTAGGAGCGCTCCTCGGTCAGGGGATCAGGATCCTCTCCGCTCAGTTTCAGGGGCTCGGCGAAGGAGGGATTGCCCTCACGGGTGGAGACCTGCTCGCCAGAGCGGGTCAGCACCACCTCGATATCACTCTTGGCGATATAGTAGTCATCGTCAGGCGTCACCGTGATGGTGACGATGACATCGTCAGTGGCATCGCCATTCTCGTCTTCGGCAAATGCCTGGTTTGTCACTCCGATCTGACCACCGACAAAGTCGTCAATATCCACTCGGACTTCCTGAGCCATAGCCACCGTACTGACTATCGTCAGCAGGGCTAACATCCACATTCGATTCATTAACTTTTTCATAATCGTATCATTTTAAATTATTAATATTCTCGTTTTTATCTCACTATCACTTTCTTGATATACTTTCCGTTCTCACCCTCGACGATATAGACACCGGGACTCTGCACACGGGTCTCCACAACCTCACCGGGCTCGATGCTGTAGGTCGATAGCGTGATACCTGCCGGTGTGACGATGCGCACATCGACCGTATAGCGCAACTGCGACTCTACCGTGATCTTCTTCTTGCCGCCCTTGACGATCAGGTTACCGGGATCTTCCAGCGAACTGATGGGCTTGGAAGCCAACTTCATCTCAGGCACATCCCCGCCGAAGACGACATGGTTGACGGAATCCTTCTGTGCACCATTTCGGGTGGGTGACGAGCCAGAGGTATTCACCACGTACAAGTACGGACGGAACGGTACTGTGGTCGAAGTGGCAGAAGCCTTATCGAAACTGTTACCGTCATTATTCAGCAGGTAGTCATGGTCTTCCAACTTCTTAGTCAGGTAGTTGGGCTGGAACTTATTGCTGCTGATCTCTGTCCCTTCCTTTTCATTGTCGCTGACACGGATGGTTATACCTGTTGCCGAAATGAAGGTGACGGTCTGCTTGTTGAGTTGGGCGGGAGCGGGCGTTGCCGTATGAGATGCCGTCCATTGGCCGCTCAGGTCGAACTCGTAATAGGAGGCGCCCGGGAAGCCGATCAGATAGGCCGTGCCCGGTTGCTGCAACGGATAGCCCGCATGTGAGTGACTGCCATTATAATACTGTTTATAGTCATCAGCGTTGGCATCGTCACCATAGACATTATCATTCGGATTCTTGGAATAATAGTAATCCCACAGGAACGTATTACCATAATTATACTCGTTTTCATCTGTAGCGGCTCTAGCGTCCATCGAGTTGAAGTCGGCCGTGAACACGCCAGCCACATTCAGACCATTCTCATCCTTCTTCTGCTTCACGTTTCCGGCAAACTGGCGGAGCCAGTACTCATGACCGGTCGTGCTGCCAGTATAGAAGTGACTGATCTCACCCTTCTGCTGGGTCGTCACCTTTTGCACCTCAAACGGCAGACTGACGGCATCCCATCCCTTCGTTTCACCGGATGCCAGAGTCACGAACTTGCTGTTGTCTGGCGTACGCTGATACCACATACGCTTGCCAGAGGCCATCGTATAGGATATCGGACAGTCGAAGTCCTGCTTATCCACGAGCAGGTGGTCTGTGGTGGCTGTCGGCATACCATTCGTAAGCGTGGCCTGCACGAGATGTCCGACCATCTCACCCGTTTCGGCGACGGCCACACGATGGTAGTTCTCTGGCGTATCGTCGCTCTGGAACATGTTATCTTCGTTAAACCCGAACGTCGGCTCATTGGCGAAGTAAGCGTTCAGCACCGTGTTCGTCTTCTGGTTGGCCTCGTCCGAAGGTGCATAGACCAGCAGGTTCTTCGTCTCACCGTTGTTGGACACACTGATCAGACCGTCATCATCGAGCAACGGCTGATAGAACAGTTTTCCGTGATAGTCCTGCTCGAACGCCCCTGATCCTGTCCCTTCCTGATGTCCGGCGAAGTCGATGGCCGTCATGTTCGGGTACGCTGGCCTACGGTCAGTATCCGTGATGGAAGTCGATGCGGAATAGGCAGCCAGATAGGCCTTCAAGTTGAAGTGGGCAACGTCGAGCGCAGACGACTGGAAGTAGGCCGGTGCACGATAGACGCGGTTACTGCTCTCACTCTGCGGTACCCGTTCATTGACCTTTATCAGATGTGTCGGGTGGGCATCATGCGACTCGGTGCCATAGCCGTAGTTCAGTCGCTGTCCGAAGAAGAGGTAGTCGTCGGGCCAGATGGGCGCATAACGGATCGCCGTATTATCACCTGACGTCACTGACCTCTGGTGGATGTCTATGCCATCAGGGATCCTACCGCCGGCATAGATAAAGTCCTCATTGGCATAACGGCTTTCCACGTAGCCCACATTTCCATACTTGGCATCCGGCGACTCAGGATAATAGCATATACTCAGATTCTCAGGCAGCGTATTGTCCGCCTTGTTCACCGGCAGGCAGTAATACCACTTCGTGGTTTCCGTCTGCCCTATGCCGTTATAGTAGCGCCGGTTCAGATAGAAGTTGTTCAGGTTATAGGCCACCGTACCGTTGTAGAATTCCTGGTCGCTCATCGCACGGGCCAGACCTCTGCCGTTATCGGTGGTACTATAGTTCTTGGTATCCTGATAGTAACAGTTCACGATCTGCGTCCCACTGCCACGGGTCGGGTCGCCGAAGACGGCTCTGACACTACCGTCGGGTGTGCCGGTGGTGTTGATCCAGCAGTTCTCCACATAGCCAGCACCATGATCGACGACACCGGCCGAGGAGAACGAGCCCGTCACGCCGAGGTTATAGACACTGCCGCAGAGATAGTCGAACAGCGAGTGATCCAGTCCGCTGACGGTATAGCCATCGCCGTGGAGCGTACCCTCGAAGCATTGCGACGCGGTGCCGATAGGCGTCCAGTTATTGGCGTATGCCTTCGGACTGACATCGCTGTTGAGGATGAAGTCCAGATTGGCACAGCCCTTGACATAGTTGTCGAGTGCGGCATGACCGTTCGTGGCACCAGTCACACTCAGGTCGAAGAAGTCTTTCAGCAGGTCGAGTTCGCTCATCGCGGAATTAGACTCACACGTACGGTTGTCGATGTAGATCTTCGAGGGACGCAACACGTCCGGACAATCCACGTACATGTGGTGATCCTTGTCCTTCATCACGTCGTCGAGGTCGTGGTAGTTGGCCACGCTGATCTGCACGGGGTTCGAGTAGGTATAGCCGAGGATGGTCTTCGTATAGTAGGCCACCCATACCTTCTGGTTCTGATACCAGTAGAGGCGCGTGCCGTTGTTCGAGAACGGCTCGCCGTTGCGGTGCATATCGGCATCCATGGAACTGGAATACATCTCCCAGCCGTTGGAGATCGGTTCATACAGTCCGGGATTCACGGACGGGGTCTTCAGTCCCACCGTAGTGCCCGGCAGCACCGTGGGCGGTGTGCTCAGCGGACCGATCTCCGGCACGCCGCTCTCCAGTTTCAGGTGGATGTTCAGCACGTGGAGTTCGTTCACCAGCGAGGTGCCCTCACTGTCTTCGTCCGACTCATAATAGGTGTATTGATAGACCACGGTGATGATCTTCTCCGACAACACGTCCTTGGGCTGCGACTGTCCGCTGACATAGAGCGTGATGGTGCCCGTAGGCTCCTTACCCTGAATGACAAAGTTCTTCTGGTCATTCTGCAGATTACTGAAGTCGGCAGACGAGATGACAGATCCTGTACTGCCCAGGGTTCCACTTTGAGGAGTAATGGTGGTGGTGGCTGGCGTATAGTCTTTATAGCAGTAATAGACCACCACGTTATTCTGAGTATCAGTATTCGCTAATGTAACCTCTTTCCTGTAAGTTCCACTGGTGTCTTCCCTGACGTTCTTGGAGAGAGAACTGAATTTTTCCGTGATGTTCTCTCCTTCAGCCACCGGGATGCCACCGTCTATGAAGGTCTTCGTGGCAATATACGCCGTGTACTGTGCACTGCCCTTGGGCACTGTGATGCTCGTATAGTTGCGCTGCTCGTTCAGGATCTTCTCGAAATCCTCTCTCGAGATGGTTTTCTGTTCAGTGGTCGCACTTGCTTGTATCGTATGAGTTGTATTATTGTTATTCTCATGATAGGTAAATGGCAGATTACCCGAATAGACAGCCGTATATTCCATAGGCTCTACGGCACTGTACAGCGTCTGTCCGTTAGCATCATAGACATCGGTATTACCCTCACCGGGGTACGACGGATCGACCAGCACGTCGAAGGCATCGTAGTTAAAGTCAAACTTCTCGCGGTCCTCCTCAGACAGTGAGCACCACGACTTGATGGCACTGTAGTTCTGGCCTGACTTGAAGTACTGTCCGCCGTACTTTCCGCCCACCGTGCAATAGTAGGCATCCGACAGGCACGACTTGACATACTCGAGGGCCTCGTCCTCTGTGACTGGATCAGCATTCTGCTTGCCGTTGTTATAGGTCATGTATTTGTCTGCGATGGCCTGCAGTTCCGCTAATCCTGTTGCCGTTAGTTCTCCATTACTATCCTTATCTACCGCCACAAGGTCGCCCAGGAGGATGAAATCATTGTCGCCCAACTGGATGGTATTGGTGCAGACCATGGCCGTTTCATAGTTTGCTTGCACCGCAGCAGACAGGTTGCCGTAAGCCGTCACGGAGATGGGATAGCCGGCCACGATATTGTCATAACTCACCTTGGCCACGTATGCACGTTCCACCTCGGCCTGATCAGTATAACTACTGGCCATGGAACCCACGGTATTGGTATAGTCTTCATACACCTCTTTGGAGAGGATCTCACCTGCATCATAGGTACGCTGTCCATAGAGACCGCCCGACTGCCCCTCTTTCAGCCGGTAGGTCGGGCCCTCGATATAGTCGTCCTTGACGGTTGTCCCATTGTTATATGTCTCCTTCGACACCTTGTCATCGCCAGAGGTAGTGTCGAGGAGTTTGCTGTACCAGTCGTCCCAGTCTTTAGGACTGTCCATGTCGAAGGTCAGCACATAGCCCTTGCCGTGGCTGATGTTGTTCGACGAGCGGAACAGGTTACTGATGCCCTCCGCTGTATTCACGTTTTCACCCTTACTGTCGGTGACGGTCCCGAACGTGGTGGTTGTCGGCATGGCTGCCAAGACGTAGGTACCGGCCTTGTAGGATATGCCGTCGATCGTACAACTATCCACATTGACGTAGGTATCCTTCACGAAGTATTTCTGTTCGTCGGAGGGCAACTGGTTCCAGTCCCACCAGGTGATGACATCGTTCAGATAATAGGTCTCCGTCTCGTTGTTCACCAGCACGCCGTCTTCACCGATCTTAGCACTGCGTTCCTTGTCGGCCCAATAGGCATAGAGGTTGGGCTGTACGTTGAGCAACTGGAGTTTGCCTTCCGAGGCCGCCGAGATGGTGAGCGGCAGATTCACGTCCTTCGAGTAGGCCGTGGCGGAGCCCGCATAGGCCGTCACCTCACGGTCGTAGATATACACCTCACCCTTGATATACCAGTAGTGGGCGGGCGACTGTTTGTAGAGGTCATTATAGACACCGTTATGGGGATAGCAGTCATCGATGATGCGCTTCTTCTTATGGATGAAGTTGCCTGAGGTCTCGTGATCGAGAAGTTCTGTCGTAGAGTAAGTATAGCGCTTATAGGTGCGGGCCTCGTCGCGCAGTGTCACACCCTCGACTGTCTTGGGCTTGTTATACTCCGAGAGAATGACGTTTACATAGTCTGAGTGATACGTTCTTGCTCCGTGCTCGTTTCTGGCATAGACATAGCCGCCGCCCTCGATATCCTTCTTCACGTTGATCAGGTCGAGTTCCACGATGCCGGTGATGTCGCCGTAGATCTTATTCGTCTTGGTGCTGTACTCCGTCGTCACCTCGAGGAACACACCCGAAGCCAGGGCCACCTGGTTGACACAGGTGCCGTTGTTCCGGTCGCGGTTCTTCAGGCGTTCTTTCTTCCAACTGTAATAGGTATAACCCGGGACCGTTACGGCTTGACCGTCATCGTATTTAGTATAAGTATCTTCGAACTTCACGTCGCTGGTGAGGTGGCCCAGATAGTTCACCACACTGTAGATGCCGAAGTAGTTGCCGTGGAGCGCATCGTTTCCGGTGGTCTCGCCGGGTACGACAGACCTCTGCTGGTTGAGCGACAACTCACCGACGCGGTTGATGGTATAGACGGATGCGGCATTGGACGTGTTCTCGTCCGTCGCCACACGGTCCTTGGCCCCTTGCAGCACCAGACGGCTTCCATACACGCCACAGAAGTCAGTACGCTGGATGGTGTTCAGCAGTCGCCCTGCATAGATGGAGCAGAAGCCCCACGGCTTGAAGGCATCTTTGATCTTTGTCTGATCTGCCTCTGACGAATATTTCTCGAGCAACGCCAGATAGTCATCCTCACTGATCCTACCCGTCGAAGAGGTAGGCTTATCGTAAGTATCACCATTCTCAAATGTAATCTGATCCGCTGCACTAATCCATTCATACTCCAACTTGAAGTAGGCGCGCTCGCGGTTGGTCAGGGTCTGGTACTCTTCATAGGATATCTGCGTGTTCATGGCGTAATAGTCGGTACCATAGTTGGTGATGTTCAACTCACGGTAGCCATCCACCAGGGAGAGGTTGCCGCCGCCGTAGAGGCCGCCGATATGCTCGGTACCCACCGTGATGAAGTCACGGTGATACACGTCATAGAGCGTGGCGGTGGTGTTGCCGAAAACGGTCTTGGCATTACTGTAGGTCTGGTCGCTGTTCGACGACACGTTGCCACCGGCGAACACGGCATTACAGATATGCACGCCACGCTCTACCGGATCGTTAGGATTGACTTCGCCGCTGGCCAGTTTGTCGCCGGTGTAGAGTTTCGTCCAGTCACCGCTCCACGCACCGTCACTCTTCGTCTTGGCCAACTTGTTCAGGTCGTCGGTGATCACGTAGTCGTACTTATTATACTCATGATCACCAATCGTTTCACTACCGTCGGTCCTCTTCTGCAGATAGGGCGCGACGACCACCTTACAGTCTTCCGTCAGGTATTTACCCTCCGTCCAGTATTCCTTTTCTTCAGTCCCCATGTTCCCAAAGGCCCGACTGCTGATGATATCTCCTACTTTGTAGGGCCCGTAGGCTGTATGGCACTGATAACTGCCATAGTAGTACCAGTGGTCGGGCGAGCCCGTCGAGCCTTTGGGATTATCGGCCTTCTCGGCTGCCGTATATTGGTCGAAGTAACCCGTGCCATAGACAAAGCCGACATCGCCGCCGCCGAACACGTTGCCGTAGCCCTCGGCGAGCCCTTCCGTCGTGCCTACCTGACCGCCGTGGATATACACCTCGGTCTTGCCGAACACATAGCCGTCGGTATAGAGTTCGTTGGTGCCGCCGTAGCCATAGAGGTTATACCCCTTGCCGCCACCGAACACGTGGCGCTGCACATGACCGTTGTACATCTCTATATGCGTACCTCCCGGCAGGTAGATCTCTGTCACCTGACGATCCACACCAGTAAAGTTCTCCGCCCTGCCACGGCCGACGGTGGAGATCTCGCCGCCGCCATAGAGACTGCCGCGGATCACGCCGCCCCAGACCTTGATGTCCGTGAAGTCCGAACTGCTCTTGTCGTCGTAGCCGGCACCGAACACGCTGCCGTAGTCCTTCAACTGACCGATTCCCGCCGTTCCGGAGACAGTCTCGTTGTCCAGTTTCGGCTCATAGACTTCATGGCCATGTTCATCCAGGCCCTTATAATCATAGCCGACGTAGCCGTTGTTGAAGGTCAGGTGAGAGGTGCCGAAGACGGAGCCGCCCTCTCCTGCCCCGTAGGCATTCCACTGGATGGCGGGCACACCCTTGTAATAGGTCAGGCTGTCACCACGATTATTGCTGTCGTAATTATAGAATTCGTAATCATCCGGGAACACCTGGTCCTTGCGGATGCCGATCACGACGTTCGTCTCACCGGGAATATCATCCAGGACGTTACCTGCCACGGCGACGAACTTGCCATCGACCTCCTCGCCGGTGTGCTTGCCCACATGCCCCTGATAGCCGCCGCCGAAGACCTTACGCAAGGTGCCGCCCTCGATATAGGCGTTGGTCTGGGCAATGAAGTCATTGGTCTCATCATCATCCTTTGCCACACCTCGCTCATCGAGCACGCTACCGCCGTCGCCGGCACCATAGATGTCCTTGCCGACCACACCGCCATGCAGACCGATGTAGGTGGTGCCGCTGACGATGGCATCGCCACCCTTTCCACCACCATAGGCATAGCCGTCGATGATGTTTTTCTGACCCTCCGCGGATACGGTTATCGCACCGACCGTTGCCCCTTTGTTGATATAGACATTGGTATTGGTCTTCGTGCCAAGGGGGTTTTTCTTCACCAGATAGGCGTCTGGATCATCATCAGGGATGTCCAGGCCATAATCCACATAGTCGGAACCTAACGTCAGGTCCAGGTCCGGATCAACCTCTTTCCATTTGTTCACCGTCTCCAGGTTAAGCACCTTACCGTCAAAACCTCCACCATAGACATAGCCCACCTTCGCACCGTCATTCAGGTTCACCTCGGTATATTGCGACCAGGAATCCTTACCGTAGCCGGCACCATAGACGACGGCCAGTTTCCCGGCGTCCCTGTCTTTCCAGACAGGCTTGCTCACGTTCACCTGACCATACAGCGTGCGGTCAGCCGCGTTGTTGCCGCCATAGATATTTCCGCCGCGCACGGTGGCAGCCTCACTGCCGTAGTTCACATGCGCCTCATAGACATCACAGGGGATCAGGGGGTCTGCGCCGTATGCGCCGCCGAAGATGTTACTGACGTTGATGGTCGATCCATCCGGCACATTGACGACCGTGCGGCGGGTCACGCCCTCGTTCCAACTGGCACCATAGACATTGGCGATCTTTCCTCTCACCAGGTCGATGACAGCAGAGACATTGTCGAGGTCGGCAGCAGCGTCAGCCTTGGAGACGCTCATGCCCAGCCCGCCGTAGGAGCCGGCACCGAACACTTCCATGTCCTTGAAATTATCGTTGTCGGGAGCATCGATGAGCACGTAACTGCTCTTCTGCATCTCATTCATCTCCTTCTCGTGCTTGTAGCCCTGACCGGCACCGAAGATCTTGCTCACGGCATTGCGGGTGTTGGTGTTGGGCTTGAAGTTGATGAAGGCATGACCCATGCGGGGCTTGGTGAAGCCGTCCTTGGCAGTGCCATCATCATGGGTATAGGCACTGAAATACGAATCTGTATAGTCATACACACCATAGCAGCCGCCGTAGATATAATCCACACGGCCCTGGGTGTATTCGATGTAGGCAGAAGCCTTCGGCATATCAGTACTATACACCATGGTGTTAGCGGTCGTACTGACACGGTTCGAGAAGTCGCAGTCGTCGTCTCCCTCTCCGAGAATGCGTCCGCCGAGGTCGTTGGCCCCATAGAGATGGTCGCGCACCCACGGGAAGCCAGGGCCATAGGAACCGTCATCATTCACCTGCCGTCCCACATAGGTCTCGGTATGTCCGAGGATGTCGGCATTACATGAGCCGGCGAAGGTGTTGAAGACACGGCCGTTGCCGAGGTTGATCTGCGTATTGCCCGCGATCGGCGCCTCGAAGGAACCGCCGTAGATGAATTCCGCCTCGGCCATGTCGTCATTATCCTCGGCACCGTCACTATTATCCGTATCGCCGCGGTAGGTGCCCGGGTAAGCACCCCTCACATTGATCGTGCAACTATATTTCTCGTCGTATGTATTATATTCAAGTTTTTTCGTCGTCGCGTTTCTGACGCCCTTGCCGATGGCGCCCTTCTCACCGCCGCCGAAGATCTGGAAGGTGTAGCCCGCCACCAGGTTGATGGTGGTGTTGCCCCAGATCTCGGAGTTTTCACCATAGCCGCCGCCGAACACGTTGAGGGCCTTGCCGAGCACGTCCATGCCCTGCTCGTCGAGGATCACGCCCGAACGGCGCTCCAGGATATTGAAACTCTTTTCATTGTTATACAGGATGGCCTCACCCTCGTTTTCCTCTATCTTGTCGAAGATGGCATACTCGCCCTTGCGATCCACCACCGAGGAGTTCAGGTTGATCACCACATTGCCGTTGATATGGCCGCTGTTATAACAGCCGCCGTAGATATTGCCGCCCTTCAACCGGCGGTCAACGTCGGCTTCGGTGCTTTCACCTGTATAGTTATCATAGGGAGAAGGGACTTCATTTCCCGTGGCAGACGAGATGGTATTCCACACCAGAGCCGTCTTCTCTGTGTTCCAGCGCTTGGGCTGGATCTTCAGACCGCTCAGGGTGAGGATCAGTTTGTTGCCGTCAGCGTCCGTTCCTCCCAGGACACCACCCTGATAGGCGGCATTGAGTGGAGTTACACCATCATCATCATACAGTACATCCACATCGGCATTGTTGGAGCCGCCCACCAGTTTGTCGAAGATGATGACCTCGTGGTCGAAGCCGATATCGATGGCGTTGTCAGTCGTGACACTACCCACGTTTCCACCGCAGTAGAACGAGCCGATCTGAGTGGTATAGGGATCGTATTCATGACCGTCGGTCGCTGTGTCGAACACCACGGAAGGCTTTATGCTCAAGGCCACGGCATCCATGTAGATGTCGAACTGCGTCTTGCCATTGTCCTTGTCTGTCGTATTGGCAAGGTCAATCTTACTAAAGTCCTTTTCGTCGTATGACCCCTTGTACAACTTCAGGATGTCGGACTTGATCATGTTCTCGCCGTTACTGCCGAGGAACACATTGTCGGCAATGACGTAGGAACCGATCTTCAGTTCGGCGGTGGCCTCCTTGTTGGGTGTCTTGTTCTCCAGCGTGGCACTGTTACCGCCGCAATAGACCGAACCATTAAGGATCAGGGGGGCGTCTTCCGTTCCCACCAGTCTGACGGACACGCGCTCTGCATTCGGACGGAACTCATTGAGGGCCTTGACGGACTCCAGACCTGTAAACGTAGAGCCCTCGGACTTCCCCAAGATCTTATTGACATCATAATAGACGTCGCCGTAGGTGGGATCCCCCTTCAGGTCCTTATTGTCCGTATAGGTATAGGAGCCGTTACCACCGCCGTAGATATCACCGTTCACCTTGCTGTGGATGCCCACGGCATTGCCGCCATAGACGGTACCCGATATATCGTTGCCGCCATAGACATTGTTGATGTCACCGCCGGTAATCAGCAGACGGGCGGCGTAACCTTGAGGGAAGTGATAGGCCACGCCATTGAAAGTGCCGTCCATCCTCGGCATGTCGTACTTGTAGGGGTTCACGTCGGCCATGCGACAGCCACCATAGACATTGTCGATGGTCATGTCAGGACTGCTGATGATCAGCATGAGACCCTCTCTGTAAGTCATGGCACCGGCATTGCCGCCGCTATAGAGATCCCTGACCTTTCCACGGTTCAGGTACCACGTCGGACGGATGTCCATCGGGGCCTGGTTGTTGCCACCGAAGAAACGGCCGATCTGATACTCATCACTGCTGGGATAGGAAAGGGCGATACTCACTCCCATACCATCCGTAAAACGCTCATTCGTCAGCAGTTCACCGCCCCCCTCCGTTGTGATTCTGGTGTCCTTGATGCTGTTGACGACCTTACTCGGGTTGTCCAGGCAGATCACGGTATTCTTCTCCACGGTGGCATTATTGCCGCCGCCGTAGGCATAGACGATCGAGCCGCCCAGGATCTCCAGATAGGTCTTGTCCAATACGGGCTTGGTCAGGCTTGGATAGTCATTTTCATAGTCATAGGCACCGTTGCCGCCGCCGAAGAGTTGGCCGATATAGATCTTCTTGGCATTGGCAACCTCTTCTTCCTTGTTACTCACCATTTCGGTCTTGGTGGAGATGCGCACGAAGGCGTTCCACGTCGCGTCGATGCCATTGTCCGAGGCTTTGGTCAGTTCCGTGGGCGTCGTTGCCGACGTGCCGATCTTTCCGGATATGTCGTTGCCGCCATAGACGTAGTTGGCCAGTATATAGTCGGAGGCATGTTCGCCGTCGATATGCACGAAGGCCCTGCCGCCGACGTCGGCCATTCGGGCGCCGCCGAAGACACTATTGAGATTACCGGCCCTCAGGGTGACGGTGGAGTTGCCGCTCACCTTACCCTCATTGCCGCCACCATAGATGCTGCCTCCGATCTGGATCTGCGCACGCATCTGCATGCCTGTCAGCAAAAGGAGCAACAGGAGCGGCTGTCGCATGCCGTTCGTCAATAATAGCGTATATATCCGTTTCAACATCATTGTCTTCTCTTCTTTTTATTATTCGCCTCCTGCATTCACGTCAATCACCGGATTGTCCAGGTCATTGTCCGACAGGATATACAGATAGGTAGGTTTCACGGTCAGGATCAGTTTCTGCTCATTTCCGGGTCTGACAGCCGAGGAGTTGAGCGTGATCTTGTTCACCGATGTCCTCTCCCCCAGGTTCTGCCCGGAGCCTCTGTCCCAGACATCATACGTGGTTGTCAGGGTCAGGTTGTAATTGCTGCCCGCCGCTGCCGTGACAGGGAGTAAGTAGGCAGGGATGTCGAGGGCCATCTCCGCACTGCCGAGTGCCTTGTCAAGCACCTTCTCAGGAACAACAGGCTCAGTCGTTGAACTCTCGAACAACGTCTTCGGCAGACCCTCGTTCTCTTCGCTCGCTGCCGGGAAGGCCGGACTGCCTATCCCCGCCCCGTCCCTGATGCTGACGGTAACCGCCGCGGAGCCGTATTTCGACGTCAGGATGACCTTCTTCAAGTGGATGCTGCGGAGTTCGGCATAGTTGGGATCGATCTTGAAACTCATATCCAGCCTTGAGTAGAGGTGGGCCATCAGCAGATTGACGTAGTTCTGTCCCTTGGTACCGGCGCGATAGCCGTAACTGCCCTCCGTGACGGTGGGCTTGTCGGGTGATACCGTGGGACTGGTCACCCGCTGCACGCCGACGATCACACAGACATCCTCCGTGGTGATGCAGGGCAGGCCCGACAGCATGAGGTCGATGCCCTTCGAGTAGTCCCCGCCGAGGTCGGTGGCAGCGACTGATACGGTACCGGTGACCGTTGAGGGCATATAGCCATATATATAATATGGTGCCTCCTCCTTCACGGTAAGGCCTGATGTTGTCCAGCCGCCGCCGGCGGTGTGCTCGAACGTGCCGCTCTGATAACTGTCCTCCGTGGCCAGATAGACCTGGATGGTTTGGTCGGCATCGGGCATGGCGGTGGCACCGGTGGTACGGGTGACGGCGCTCAGTTCCAGCCGGTTGTCCTCCTCCGGCTCCGGCAACGGTCCGGTGCTGTCGTCGGCACAGCCCGTCGGCAGCAGGAGACCGCCTGCTATCAGGCAGTTCCACAACCAGCGATATGTCATCTTCTCCGTCATCATCATACTTCCTACCAGTTATATACCTCAGCGGGGGTGTCACTCGTCACCCAGTCCTTGATCTCGACGGCACTCACCTCCAGGTCACCGCTCGTGACGAAATAGCCATACACGATCCACGTGTGGTTACGTGTGAAGTCATTATCGTCCGTCGCACCTGTCGTGCCCGTGGTCTTGAAGACCCTCTCCTTCATCACTCCCGAGGTCTCCCCTTCCTTCACGATCGTATAGTAGATCTTTCCGGCAAGGCCGTTATCGGACTCCCGCAGGTAGAAGCGGCCCACCTCCGAGAGTTTCTCTTGCTTGATACCCCAGTTGATATGGTTCTCGTAATCCTGTCCGCTCATGGGGGCCGCATAACTGTACGCCGACAGGCTGTCGTTCCTGTTGATGTCGCTGACACTGGACACCATGGTCGTCACCGCCTCGCGGCTGACACCGTCGGGGATGTTCTTGAGATAGTTGGGATAGGGTCCTTCGAGGAACAGATATTCCTTTGCTGGCAGTTGGACGGCAGCAGCCTCGGCGGGCACATAGCCCAGGTCGATCCTGTTGATCGTGAGGTTGTCATTATTGGCGGTGGACTGGCAGAACACGAACCTCACCTTCGACACGGCGCGCACCAGTCGGACGGTGGCCAGCGTCGTCGGCGAACCGACCCGGAACACGGGGGAGGTGCCCGATATCTGCTGGTTCTTCAGCACGCCCGACATGGGCAGTCCGTCGGCCGGCACCTCCGACACCTTCGTCGTGAGACCGAAATGGTTTTCGATGAGAAGTGCTTCCACCTCGCTCTCTGTTGTCTCTCCGTTCTTCATCAGACTGTTCAGTGTCAGACCGCAGTTGGAAGAAGTGACGTTGGCCGCCACATAGACATCCACCTTGGGACGATAGTCAATAGTCGGGGCATTGCTGATCTTGTCTGCAAAGGCGTCGGTGACGTCCAGCGTGATCTCACCGCTGCCCGTCTCGGAGAGTGAGAAGTTGTTCAGGTTGATATGTCCGACGAGCAGACTGTTGCCGAGGTTGGTCTCATTTCTCTCGAACACCCACACGCAGATGGTATGGATCTGGTTCTCCGCGTCGGAAGCATCCACGTTGCCCACGTCGGCACGGGTCACGACGGGACGGTCTGGGGGGAAGACGTAGATCTTGAGGGCGGGCTTTCCCGTCGGCTCAGGATCGTCACCTCCCGAAGAAGAGGAGGAGGAACAGGCCGTGAGGAGCAGCACCAGCAGTGCGCCCAGCCATCGTCCGATATGTTCAAGATCGTATCTCATTGTCTTTTCTGTCTCTTTTTAATCCATCACCACGGTCTCGGGCGGCTCTGCCGCTATCCATTGCGGGGTGGTCATCACACCGATCTCCAGATTGTTCGACAGGATGCTGGGCAGCACGTTATAGGCCTTCTCCAGCGAAGTCACCGTCATCTCGACCGTGGTCGTATAGTCTTGGGTAAACACCCGTTTCGTATAGTCAGCCTCAGTCGTCTTACCTGTCAGGTCAGCCTCGCCCACCAGATAGAAGCGCGTGCCGGGATAGACATAGCCGTCCAGGCTCTTGAATTCTTTTTTCCCCTCCCCGTCGGCATACTGGAACTCCAGGATAATGTTCACGTTCTCCCCCTCGACGCTTTCCAGCGCCAGTGTGTGATAGGGCGCGTAGGTAGTCGTCAAGGTGCCGTTCACCTGACTGTCGTAGATGAAACTCATGTCGTAGGTGGAGGCGTCCGTCGGCTTGAAGTCATAGCCCACAGGGCGCTGGCCGCCGATGATCACGCCTGTCAGTGTCAGATCACTGATGGCTATGGTGTGCTCGCTGCCCTCACCATATTCTAATGCATCGGCACTGGCCTTCACCCGCATCGCCAGATGCGCCACGCCGTACTGCAGGGGATCCTTGACGGCGGCGGTCTGGGTAGAGGAGGCTATTTCAGTACCCGGGAAATATGTCGTTAAGAATGCACTCCACTTCTGGGTAGCAGCATAATCCTTGTAATTCCTCACATCTGTAGAGGTCACGATGTCGCTATCCACGAAATAGTAGAGTGCTGGAGGATAGACGAAGCGCGACACGGAGTTGATGTTGTCGAGCGTCGTCGTCTGCATCTGCGGCTCGAACTTCTCGCCCGTCCATCTCACCACGGCAGCCCCGTCGGGCAGGTTGATACCGCGCGGATAGGTACCCGTGACAGCCGCAGCCGCCGTCTCGGCCTGGGTCTTGATGATCGCAAGGATGGCTTTCTCATCATCTCCCACGGCAACAAGGCCTGCCCCATGATAGTACTCTGCCGCTGCAGCCAGGGCGAGCATCCACTGCTTCACACTGGCGGCGGAGCCGGGCAGGTCGGCACCATTGTTCGTGAACCTCTGGAAGAGATTCTTCAGGATGATGTTCGTGGAAGTCTTCCAGGCGTAGGTGTTATCTCCAATCACAGTCTGGGCGGCATCGACAATGGCCGTCAGGGCATTGGCCAGGGCCCATACCTCTGTCTCCCATGCCTCACGGTCATTCCCTGTCTCCCGCGCCACGGTGGCGTCGAGGATGGGCTCAAGGGTGAAGCGGATCTGGTCTGTCGAGGATATCCATGTCGGGATGGCATTGATGTCCGGTCTCAGACTGCCGTTATACGCCTTTGTGGCGTTGCTGGTGCTGGTGGCTGCCTTGGCATACACCAGACAGGCGTTCACGCCCTCCACCATGCTGCAGTAGCCGGAGTGATAATACTGATAGTCATCGGGACTCTCGGTATAGTCAATCTGCTTCTCGGGAGTATCCACCGAACTGTCTGAGAAGGTGGCTCCTGATGCCGTTTCCCTCTTGGCAAGAACGCGGAAGTCGCTGATGGTACGGTAAGTCGTCCCCGACTGCACCACCTCGTCTGCCAGTCGTGTCAGGGCCATCGCGGAGGATGCCGGTGCACAGGCGAGGAGCAGACTGACGGGCTCCTTGTGCCCTGTGGGTTCTTCGACGACGACGGGCGGTGTGGGAGGCTCGTCAATGACATTCGTTCCGCTCTCGGCGCAACCTGAGAGCACGACAGCGAGCAGGAGCATCAGACTGATGATCTGATGCCGCTTGGACATTGCTATCGTTGTATGGTCTCTCATGCGCGTACTTATTTATTTTAGAGATCCGAATTATAGACACCGCCTGGATTCCAGTTGAGTGTCACTGAGACAGTCACATCACTATTGATGGTGTCAGGCTCAGGTTCAGGTTCTGGGCCAGGACCAGGATCCGGGTTGTCCGGATTATCAGGATTATCCGGGTTATCAGGGTTATCAGGATTATCTGGATTGTCTGGATTATCCGGATTGTCTGGATTATCCGGGTTATCAGGATTATCCGGGTTGTCGGGATTGTCCGGATTATCGGGATTGTCCGGATTATCGGGATTATCAGGATTATCCGGGTTATCGGGATTATCGGGATTATCGGGATTATCGGGATTATCCGGGTTATCGGGATTATCCGGGTTGTCCGGGTTATCGGGATTATCGGGATTGTCGGGATTATCTGGATTGTCAGGATTATCAGGATTGTTGGGAACGTTAATATCTCCCTCATCCCCGATCCAGCACTTGATGATCTTAAACTGTCCTGCGCGCAGTGGCGTCTTGACGCTGAGCACGCTTCTTGTGATGCTGCCGTCGGACTGGGGCACATAGACCTGGATTTCCCAAAGCGGCTCACCAGGCTGGGCGACAAACGGCTCCTCGGTCTCAATGATGGCACGCGTACCAGCCGCCTCGGGATCCCTCGACGGGAAGGTCACCGACGTGAAAGCCAACTCATTCCCGTTGTCTGATTCCGAGCGCATTGTCCTGACAACAGGCGAACGCCCGTCAAAGAGGTAGGTGCTGTCGCAGAGGTTGAAGCCCGTGGCAAATCCCGTGCTATAGACACGTATCTTGTCCAGATCCCCATGTCCCCTGGGGTCGATCACCAGCGTGGCGGCACAGTTGGCCATATAGAGGTGCACGTTGAAGTTCTGGTCGATGCCCTCCAGCACCTCCATGGACTGACGGGCCGTGAAGACACCCGTACCGTGGGAGTCGATGGTGTCGCGGGCCACCTGCTGCAGACGGGCACGGTGACAGTTGTCATCGTCCTCCAGCGTCACCAGTTCATTGTCGATGATGTTGGCCGTGGCCAGGTGCATATACTGGCGCATGGGCAGGTTCAGGGCATAACTGGCCTGGTTGGCGTCCATGATATGCTCGTCGTGCTGCAGACGGGCCGAGTCGCCCTGCGTGTCGTAGAACGACAGATCGACGTCGTGGGCGAAGTCGGTGAAGACATCGCTCAACTGGGTACGCAGCGCCTGGGCGATGTTCAGGTCGGTCTGCGTGGTGAGTTGCGTCTTCAACTCGGTGGTCATGTTCGTCACCAGGCGCAACTCATAGTCCATCTTCGCCTGCTCGACGCAGTCGCTCAGGTCCTCGTCGATCACCGAACAACTCACCGCCGTCAGCAGGGAGAGCAACAGGCTATATGTCTTCACGTGTCTGTCCATCAGCACTTCCTATCCTTGTGGATTATTGACCAAGTACGATATCTTGGAATGTGAGACCCGCCTCCCAGGTCAGATCGACAGACAGTCCGATTTCCTGTTCCGATGTGCGGAGGTCGGGCACAGTGGAAAGGGCCTTGCCCAGAGATCCGACGCCAGCCTCTCCCGTTCCTGTTTCAGTACCAGCCGTAATGAGAAACTGTGCGGTAGTGGTATAGTCCTGGATGAAGGCGCGAAGTGCCCTGCTGGGGACATAGGCTTTCAAAGTAGCGTCGTCGGTTGTTGTAACGGGACTGTCTTTACCCGACATATCCAATGAGCCTACCAGATAGAACTTCTGTCCGTTCAGGATCAGACCATCTTTTCCATAGAAATCCTGACCCGAATTATTCAGGAATTCCAAACAGATACTTACATTCGGGGCCTCTGTATCCGATTTATAATTATCGAAGACCAAGGTATAGTTGGGAGTCGAATAGTCCGTCGTCGATGACACGTCAATTTCATCCACACGGTCATACAGGGCTTTTCCGAAACCTGTTGTTGTAGTGGGCAGGAAGTTCCAGCCTACCTGTTGCGGCTGACCACCCACGATCACGCCCGTCAACTTGAAGGAGTTAGCCGCCACAGTAATTTCCCTATTTTTGGTTGGATGATCTGTATCTAATGCGATGGCATTATCGTAAAGTTTTGCTTCTCCACATTTCACCTGTGTGGCCAGACGGGCAGAACCGTACTGGATATTATACTGCAATGCAATGTTCTTCGTGTCACCGGCGACAGCGGTACCTGTCCAAGTGGTCTCTGGCCAGTTGCCAGCGGTTGCCCAGGCTGTGGTCGTAGTAGGCCACGTCACCGTCTTGTTCGCAGTGGTCTTGATAGGAGTATTTGTCAGATAATAGAGTTCATTGGGATAGACGTAAGCCGTGGCGGCCGTTGTCAGTGTATTCTCTGTACCAGTTGCAGTAGTATATTCGAATTTCGCAGGAGTTTCACCAACTGCAGCCACATACTTGTAATGAGCAGCGCCATCAGGCAGGCCTAATGATGCGGGGAAGTCCTTGAATGTGCAAGAACTTTGCCACTCCAATACTGCGTTACTTCCAGTACCTGATTGTACTCGTGCCTTTCCCTCTGCTAAGATGGCATTACGGATATTGTTGACGGTTGTTGTATCAAGTCCGTCGATTTTCCGGTACAGGTTCTGGAGGGTCAGCAGGACTGCATTGGCAGAACCGGCCGTCAGACTGGTGCGGCAGAAAAGGGTATGCATGTTATTCAGGCTGGCATTTTCATTTCCTGCCCATCCATCGGCGTTGGCAACAGAAAAAAGATAATCAGCCAAGGCATTGGTCTGAGTATCCCAGGCATCTGTGCTACTAAGGATGGTACCTGCTGTTACTTTCAGATCTGCCACAGTAGATGTCGCTGTGAGGTCATCAGCAAATGTGTTAGTCGTATAACCGCTTGCCAACTTTTGGGCAGGTGTAGAAGCAGATGTTGCTGCACCTGAAGCCTTGCCCAGGAAGAGAAATTGACTAACGCCTACTGCCACTTCCTGATTAGCATAAGTCTTATAGTTTTTTGAATCTGCGGTGTAATCAGTAGTTGCGAAGTCACCTAAGTTGAGTTTCTTCGTCATGGAGGTGGCACCGGTAATCGCTGCAGTTGCCGGCACCAGGTACATACTCGTTATTCCCCTGAAGTCCGAAGCAGCATTCTGCACGATGGCATTCGTCTGACGGGTGCCTGCACTGGTATTGGCAGGGTTGATACTGAGAGTGATGGAGGTCTTCACCGAGTTCGTCTCCGGATTGTAGTCCGGATTGTCAATGATCTCGTCGCTCGACGAGGAGCAACCGCAGAATCCCACTGCGCCAGCAAGTGCTATCGCACTCATCAAGGCATAGATTGAATTTTTCTTCATACGCTTCATTTTTTTATTTGTTTATACTTTTTTTCAGTTGATGATATACACGATGTTGACGCCGAGTTGGGGCAGGAGGAAGATGCGGTCGCCCTCGCCGAGTTGCATGCCACAGGCGGGACACTCGTACTCCTTGAACCAGGC
This sequence comes from Prevotella sp., assembly GCA_017430675.1. Next base: position 15,768 of record JAFRMM010000133.1, on the reverse strand, counting down.
GTAGCCGACGGCGATGCCCGCCTCGGCCTCGATGCGCCAGTGGCGCGCCATGATCCACGAGTAGCCGTACTTCCCGCCGAGGGCGAGGAGGTCGCCCTGCAGACGGCGGTCCTTCACGGCTCCGTAGAGCCCGAAGGGGATGCGGGTGTTGCCCACGTTGTAATGGCTGTAGATCAGGTCGCCCTCGATGTAGCGCTTATGGAACGCCTCACCGTTGAGCCAGCGGCGGAAGTTCGGCTCGACGAGCACATGGCGCCACTTCTTGTTGGTGTCCTTGTTGATGTCCCAGGCGTTCAGGCCCACGACGGCACCGACGGTCCACAGGGAATCGACCTTGAGGTCGAACCCGAGGTTGGGCGTCAGCGTGACATCGTACAGGAGGTTGTTCTTCACGGCGAACGTCTGTGCCTTCACCTCTCCTACACTCGTCAGCGCTACGAGCGCCACGAAACTAACGGCTAATTTGTCGATGAATCTCACTTTCATAACATATTTTAACTGCAAATATAGGGTATTTCTTTTAAAGAAAAAATACGTTACGCGTGATATTTTGTTAAAAATTGTAAAACTACCGCGATTTTTTGAAAATCCTTGACATACGTCAATTATGATTGCCATAAAATGGCAGGAGAAAATTACCCCCCCCTAAAATGAGGGTCCGTTTGATCAAATTTCGAGACGTTGCCGCGGAACGGACATGAGCATCGAAAATCTTAAAGAAAATGATATAAACATAGCCGTCTGCGCCGTCTTTTGCGTAATCGTCTGATTCTCAAAGAGAAAATGACGGCTATGTCTGCCAAAAACCACGCCGAAACCCCGCCGAAACCCCGCCGTCATTTGTCGCCACTCCGCCGTCATTTATCGTTGCTCCGCCGTCAAAAAACAGCACCCATACTCAGATAGCAGTATCCATCGTTTCTACGGAGCCACCGCACGACCCTACGGAGCCACTATACGATTCTACGGAGCCACCGTACGGTCCAATTCTCTAGAGAATTCAACCAAAAGTAACTACCGGACGGGCGAGAGGAAGGGCGCAAGGTAACTACGGAGCCACGAAAGAACGACGGCGGAGTGGCGACAAATGACGGCGGGGTTTCGGCGGGGTTTCGGCGTGGTTTTTGGCAAACATAGCCGTCATTAACTTGCTCATATACAGCAGATTACACAAAAGACGGCGCAGACGGCTATGTTTTTATGTATTTTTAACGGGAATTTCTTGGTAGATTCAAGTATTTTCCGTAACTTTGCACAAAAGAATCCAAACCACAGAAAGCCGTATGAAAATTACAAGGATCAAGACCAAGGCGGGTGAGTTCAGCACCCCCGTCAGTGTGGAACTCAGTGCCGTCGTGAAGCAGATGGCCTCAGGACAGAACAAGGAGGCAGCCGACCGTATCGCGGCAGCAGCCATGCAGTCGCGCCTGATGATGAAGGAAGGGACGCCGCGCTACCATCTGACGGAGACCGACGCCCTGCCCTACCTCATCTTCCCCGCCACGTTCGGCAGGGACGGGCTGTCGCAGCCCAACCGGTTCACGGCGCTCCTCCTGCTCGACATCCCCTGTCCGCAGGGCATCCTCCACGTGGCGGAGATGCGCGCCCGCGTGCGCCAGATACCCTATACCATGCTGGCCTTCGCAGGTGTGAGCGGCATCACGCTGAAGGTCGTCGTCAGGTGCCAGTACGACAAGGGAAGGGCGCTGGACGGCGACGACTACCTGTCGTTCCTGGCCGACGCCCACGAGAGTGCCGCCCGTCTCTACGGTGCCCTGGCACAGTGCGACCTGCTCGTCAGGGAGATGGCGCTCACCGACGGCTGCCGCATGAGCCACGACCCCCTGCTCTACTACAACCCCGAGGCGGAGCCGCTGCCCGTGGTGCGCGAGCAGGGCGACCCGCTGAAGGCCTACGAGGGCACGAAGACCGACGATGACGGCACCGTCGTCTGGTACCCCGACGACGACGAGCGCGAGCGCATCCAGATGGAGTTCCAGATCTGTCTCTCCAAGGCCCTCGACGACCACCCCGGCAACCCGGAGCAGTGCCTGCAGGCGCTCGCCGACTACTGCCGCAAGGCCCGTCTCGCCGAGGAGGGCTGCGTCAGGCGCGCCTCGTGGAACGCCCGTTTCAAGGCCCTCGGCAACAGTCTCATCCGCAAGACCTTCCGCAACACCTACAAGACACCCTACAAGGGCAAGCCCCTCTCGCAGATGAATGAGAAGGAACGCGTGATGCGGAGCATCGAGAACTTCCTCTCGCGCCGCTACGAACTGCGCTATAACGTCGTCAAGGGCATCACCGAGTACCGGCCCAACGACCTCAGGTTCAAACAGTGGCAACCCCTGGGCGACAGACAGTTGAAGAGCCTCGTCGTCGAGGAGATGAAGGAGGGCGGCGAGAGTTGGATCAACGACTTCCGCACCTATATCGAGTCAGCCCATATCCAGGACTACAACCCCATCCACGAGTTCCTCAGCGGCTGCGGCGACTGGGACGGCGAGCACGACTACATCGAGGACTACGCCCGCCGGCTCCCCACCGACTACCCCCTCTGGCCCAAGTACTTCCACCGCTGGTTCCTGGCGATGGTGGCCCAGGCCCTGAACATCAACAAGGACTACGGCAACTCGATGGTGCCCCTGCTCATCGGCGACCAGGGCTACCTGAAGACACAGTTCTGCAACCATATCCTCCCCGAGTCGATGCGCGAGTACTACATGAAGGACATCAAGATGGACAATGCCGAGCAGGTGGAGCGCGTGCTGGGACGCATGTGGCTCGTGAACATCGACGAGTACGACGCCAAGACGAGCCGCGAACAGGCGAAGATCAAGCGTCTGCTCACGGAGAAGGACGTGCAGATCCGTCGCATGCGCTCCGACCAGTACACGATGACGCCGAGGCTCTGCTCGTTCATCGCCACCACCAACGACCTGACACCCCTCCCCTCGGGCGACGGCACGCGCCGCTACCTCTGCGTGGAGGTGACGGGCAAGGCCGACCTGGGCGGCAGGATCCCCTACCGTCAGATGTACGCCCAGGCCGTCACGGAACTGCGCCGTCCAGACTGCGTCTATTGGTTCACCAGTGCCGACGAGCGGGAGATACAACTGCACAACGGCCAGTACCAGCAGGAGTCGGCCCCGGAGATGGTGCTCTCACAACTGTTCGAGCCCGTCGCCATCCATAAGAAAGAATATTTCTGGACCGCAACGGCGATCCAGAAAGAGATGTCGAGGCACCTGAAGGCCGACGACGTGCCCAACCTCACCAATCTGGGGCTGGCCATCAAGAGACTGCGCTGGCGGCAGTGCAAGACCAGGACCGAGCGCGGCTACTACCTGCGGCTCATCCGTGATACTTCTCGCGCTCCTCGAGGAACTCGCTGACCTGCTCCTGCGTGCCGCGGGTGACGGCGATACGCCCCGACCGCGTGTATTGCAGCACACAGCCGAAGGTGTCGAGGGCACGGTAGAGGGAGATGATATCCTCCGTGATGCCGTGCTTCATGACGATCGTGTAGGTGGGGTTCACCTCGATGATATGCGCGTCGAAGCGGCGGATGGTGCGCGAGATCTCGGGATTGTTGAGCACCAGGTCCGTCTGCAACTTATACAGGCCGGCCTCACGGATGAACAACTGATCGTCGGTGAAGTAGTTGGCCTTCACCACATCGATCTTCTTCTCGATCTGACGGGCAATCTTGATGATCTGGTCCTCGTCGCTCCAGGCGGTGATGGTGTATTTATGCACCCCGGGGATGCTGGAGGCCGACACGTTCAGGCTCTCGATGTTCACCTGACGGCGGGTAAACACCGCCGTCACCTGGTTCAGAATACCGGCCACGTTATCGGAATACACCAGCAGCGTATATAGTTTTTTCTTTTCCATCAATTATCCATTATCCATTATCAATTATCAATTTCCAGCATCATGTCATCGACGTTCATGCCCGGCGGGGTCATCGGCAGCACGTCGTCGTCCTCCATGATGGCGCACTCCAGGATAAACGGTCCGTCGGTCTTCAGCATCCGCTCAATGGCTGCCGACAGGTCCTGACGGTCGGTGACAGCCTGATAGGCGATGCCATAGCCCTGCGCGATCTTCGAGTAGTCGGGGTTCATCATCTTGGTGAACGACTTGCGGCGCAGCCAGAACATGTCCTGCCACTGGCGCACGTTGCCCAGGTCGTGGTTGTTCATCAGGATCATCTTCACGGGCGCCTTCTGTTCCATGATGGTACCCAGTTCCTCGATGCACATCTGGAAGCCGCCGTCGCCCATGAAGCAGCAGACGGTGCGCTCGGGGGCGGCGAAGGTGGCGCCGATGGCGGCGGGCATGCCGTAGCCCATCGTGCCCAGACCACCGCTGGTGCAGATGCTGCGCTTATGGTGGTACTTGAAGTAACGCGTGGCGAAGAGTTGGTTCTGACCCACATCAGTGACGAGGATGGCATCGTCGGGCGCCTGTTCGGCCACGGCGTTCACCACCTCACCCATCAGCAGCGGACCCTCCTTGGGATGGATGGCGGGTTCGATGACCTTCACGCGCTCCTTCTCCTGCAAGGGCTTGAACGAGTCGCGCCACGTCTGGTGGTCAGCCTTCTCGATCAGGGCGGTGATGGCGGGCAGCGACTCCTTGCAGTCGGCGATCACCGCCACGTCGGTCTTCACGTTCTTGTCGATCTCACTGTGGTCGATATCGAGGTGGATGATCTTCGCCTGTTTGGCGTAGGTCTTCAGGTTACCCGTCACACGGTCGGAGAAGCGCATGCCGATGGCGATCAGCACGTCGCACTCCTGTTCCTTGATGTTCGGCGCGTAGTTGCCGTGCATGCCCAGCATACCGACGTTCAGCGGATGGGTGCTGGGCAGGGCGGAGAGACCGAGCATCGTGCGCCCGGCGGGGATATCGGCTTTCTCCAGGAAGCGCACGAGTTCCTGTTGGGCGTTGCCCAGTTCGACACCCTGACCTACGAGGGCGAGGGGCTTCTTGGCATGGTTGATCAGGTCGGCGGCCTCACGGACGGCCTTCTCGTCGAGTTTCGGATAAGGCACGTAGGAACGCACGAAATCGACCCTGCAGGGCTCCCACTCGACCTCCTCGACCTGGGCATTCTTCGCGAAGTCGAGCACCACGGGACCGGGACGGCCCGTTCGGGCGATGTAGAACGCCCGGCTCACGGCCCACGCCACATCCTCGGCATGGCGGATCTGGTAACTCCACTTCGTGATCGGCTGCGACACACCCACGAGATCGACCTCCTGGAAGGCGTCGGTGCCGAGGGCGGCGATGGGCACCTGACCGGCGATGACCACGATGGGCGTGGAGTCGAGCATGGCATCGGCCACGCCCGTCAGCGTGTTCGTGACACCGGGGCCGCTCGTCACCAGGGCCACGCCCACCTCACCCGAGACACGGGCATAGCCCTCGGCGGCATGGGTGGCCGCCTGCTCGTGGCGCACGAGGATATGGTCGAAGCACTTCTTCAGACCGCGGGTGTAGTCGTAGAGCGAGTCATAGACGGGCATGATCGAGCCGCCGGGATAGCCGAAGATGGTCTTTACACCTTCGGCCTGCAGCGCCCGCATCAGCGCCTTAGAGCCTGTAATCTTTTCTTTTTGCATTATTTTTTTTTCTTTTTTTTTTTAGTTTTTCCTAGGATTGCCTAGGATTTCCTAGGATTGCCTAGGATTGCCTAGGATTGCCTAGGATTTCCTAGGATTGCCTAGGATTTCCTAGGATTGCCTAGGATTTCCTAGGATATTATCCTTACTCCGCCCTTGTCGGCGCTGGCGACGCTCTGCGCGTAAGCGCGGAGCGCCTTGGATACCTCGCGCTGGCGCTTCAGCGGCTGCTGCGGGCGCGCGGCGAGTTCCTCGTCGGAGAGTCTCACGCTGATGCTGCGGCTGGGGATATCAATGACGATGATGTCGCCATCCTTGATCTTACCGATATTGCCGCCATTGGCGGCCTCGGGCGAGATATGACCGATGGAGAGACCGCTGGTACCGCCTGAGAAACGGCCGTCGGTGATCAGCGCGCACTCCTTGCCGAGATGCATACTCTTAATATAAGAGGTAGGATAGAGCATCTCCTGCATGCCGGGACCGCCCTTCGGGCCCTCGTGGGTGATCACCACGCAGTCGCCTGATTTCACCTTACCACCGAGGATGCCCTCACAGGCATCTTCCTGCGAGTCGAAGCAGACGGCAGGACCCTCGAAGTGCCACAGTGCCTCATCGACGCCGGCGGTCTTCACCACACAGCCGTCCTGGGCGATATTGCCGAAGAGCACGGCCAGACCGCCGTCCTTGGTATAGGCGTGGGCGAGGTCGCGGATGCAGCCCCCGGCGCGGTCGGTATCGAGGGCGGGATAGTACTCGCTCTGCGAGCCCATCTTCGTGGAGAAGCGATTCCCCGGGGCGGAGAAGTAGATGGCCCTAGGATCCCCAGGATCCCTAGATTCCCTAGGATCCCTAGAATCCCTAGATTCCCTAGAAATCCTAGGATCTCTAGGATCTCCTAGGATATCATATCTCTCCATCGCTTCAGCCAGGCTCATCCCATCCACGCGGATGGCAGAGCCATCAATGAGCCCGCCCTTGTTCAGTTCGTTGAGGATGCCGAGGATGCCACCGGCGCGGTTGCACTCCTGGACACTGTATTTCTGCGTGTTCGGGGCCAGTTTGCAGAGGCAGGGCACACGGCGCGACAGTTCGTCGATATCCACATGGTGAAGTCGGTGCCAGCCTCCTGGGCCACGGCGAGCAGATGGAGCACGGTATTCGTGCTGCCGCCCATGGCGATGTCGAGGGCCATGGCATTGAGGAAGGCCTTGCGCGTGGCGATGGAGCGCGGCAATACGCTCTCGTCGCCGTCCTCGTAGTAGGCGAAGGCGTTCCTAACCACCTGACGGGCGGCGGCCTTGAACAGTTCGATGCGGTTGGTATGGGTGGCGAGGATCGTACCGTTGCCGGGGAGGGAGAGACCGATGGCCTCGGTCAATGAGTTCATCGAGTTGGCGGTGAACATGCCCGAGCACGAGCCGCAACCCGGACAGGCACAGTTCTCCAGTTCCTGCATCTCTTCGTCGGAGACGGAGGGATCGGCACCCTTCACCATCGCCGTGATAAGGTCGGCATTCTCGCCGCGCCATCTGCCAGCCTCCATCGGACCGCCACTGCAGAACACCGTCGGGATGTTCAGGCGCATCGAGGCCATGAGCATGCCCGGCGTCACCTTGTCGCAGTTGGAGATGCAGATCATGGCGTCGGCCTTGTGGGCATTGACCATGTACTCCACGCTGTCGGCGATGATGTCACGGCTGGGCAGGGAGTAGAGCATGCCGTCGTGACCCATGGCGATGCCGTCGTCGATGGCGATCGTATTGAACTCAGCCGCATAGCAGCCCATCTTCTCTATCTCCTCACGTACGATCTGTCCGATCTCATGCAGGTGGGTATGTCCCGGCACGAACTGGGTAAATGAGTTGACGACGGCGATGATCGGCTTGCCGAACTGCTCGCGCTTCATACCCGTGGCCACCCAGAGCGCCCGCGCCCCGGCCATCCGCCTACCCTCTGTGCAGACCGCACTTCTCAACTGGTGTTTCATATTCTTACGTTTAGTTCCTATTTGAATTGGGTGCAAAGATAATAATTTTTATGAAGATATGCAAATTGCAGAGAATTTTTTCGTATCTTTGCAGCAGATATACAAATAACCGGAAACTGTCCATGATACGGAAACTGTCTGTATGGATCGCCGCCCTCCTGTTTTCCTGCGGTGCGGACATGGTCTCGGCACAGGAGGTCATCGCACTGCAGCACGACTGGGTGTGCGACATGTGGTTCTTCACCTACAGTTACCCCTCGGTCAGTGCCACGGGCGATCCCGTCACCCTGACGGCCCTGGCCTGTGTGCCCGAGGGCGGTACGGAGGTGGAGCATGTCAATAACGTGATCCTCGGCTGTCACGCCACCATCACGAGCAACGAGCAATGTCCGTCGGAGTTCGGCAACACGGGCATCCTCAACTCCGATGTCTATGCGCTGATGTACCATGCCGGCAGCGGACTGGAGACCCAGAACCCGCAGAGCGACCAGTCCTACCATAACCTGGTGATCGTGCCCGACTACGAGGGTTACGGGGCCACCGTCGGTCGCGCCCACCCCTATCTGTGCGAGGAGATCACGGCGAGACAGGTGACCGACGCGGCGCGCTACGGCATCCTGCTCTACCAGAACGACGAGAGGCTCGCCGACCTGCGCCATCCCTTCCGCGACGACTGGCGCACCATCTGCATCGGCTACTCCCAGGGCGGGGCCGTGGCCATGGCCACCCAACGGTACATCGAGCAGAACCATCTCACCGACGAACTGCGCCTGTCGGGGGCCATCTGCGGTGACGGCCCCTACGACCCCCTGACCACCTTACTCTATTATATAGAAAACGACCAGAAAGATGAAGAGATGGCCATGCCCGTGGTGATGCCCCTCATGCTGAAAGGACTGTGCGACTACAGTCCGTTGATGACGGGTCACGCGGTGAGCGACTACCTGCAGGAGCACTTCCTGGAGACGGGCATCCTCGACTGGATCACGTCGAAGGAGAAGACCACGGAGCAGATCACCGTCGCATGGCGGTTGCTCTATGCCATGGGCAAGGACGGCGACAATACCTACTACCGGGACCTGCTGACGGAAGACGGGAAGATGCGACTGAGGGATATCCTGAAGCCCGAGGCCTACGACTACTTCCTGCAGATCCTCGACGCGAATCCCGACTATGCCACCCAGCCCGTCGTCGTGCCTGAGGGAGACGGACTGCTGGAAGACCTGTACGGAGCGCTGCAGGGCAACAACCTCACCATCGGCTGGCAACCCGAGCATCCCCTCTGTCTCTACCATAGCATCGAGGACAAGGTGGTGCCCGTCCATAACTACCAACTGGCCAAGGCCGTCTTCGGCGACCGCGTGACGTTCTACGAGTCGAAGGACAACGGCAACCACTTGGATACCGGCAATGAGTTCTATACGGGCACCACCCTGGAGGACTGCATCCGTGAACTCGCCACCCTGCCCTACCAGACCACGGGCATCCGGAGCATCGTGCAGTCCAACGACACGCCTGACTGGTACGACCTCAGCGGCCGTCGTCTCGCGGGTCAGCCCACGCGGCGCGGCGTCTATATCAGGAACGGCCGGAAAATCATCATCCGATAATAAAAACATGACGATATGAGAATCAAACTACTAACACTATCATGGATCATCGCCGTGTCAGCCACGGCACAGACCCGTCAGGAGATCACCCTGAGCGACGGGTGGCAGTTCTTTGCAGAGCAAAGCGGCAAAGCCGAGCGTAGTGACGACAAACAGGCATGGCAGACCGTCAGGGTGCCCCACGACTGGGCCATCAGCGGTCCCTTTGACAAGAAATGGGACCTGCAGAACGTGGCCATCGAACAGAACGGTGAGACGGAGGCCACGGAGAAGAGCGGCCGCAGCGGGGCCCTGCCCTGGATCGGTGAGGGCCACTACAGGCGCGTCATCACCATCCCCGCCGACTGCCATCATGCCGAACTGCTGTTCGACGGGGCGATGGCGGAGCCCGTCGTCAGCCTCAACGGTCGGAAGGCGGGCTACTGGGCCTACGGCTACAATGCCTTCCGCGTGGATCTCACGCCGTTTATGAAGGCGGGGGATAATCTCCTGGAGGTCGATCTGCAGAACGTGGAGGAGAGTTCGCGCTGGTACCCCGGGGCGGGCATCTACCGTCCTGTGAAACTCATCCTGACAGGACCAGACTGGATCGACCCGTGGAAGACGTTTATCTGCACACGACAGATCGGCGGCGGCAAGGCCACGGTGGAGGTGAACGTCGGCTGTGGCAACAGACCGGGTGACAAGCCCGTCTTCGAGGTGGAACTGCGCGACGCCGCAGGGAAGGTGGTGGGCCACCAGCATACCGGCACGACGAACGTGCTGGGTGAGGCCTCCTTCACCTTCGAGGTGCAGGACCCCCAGTTGTGGTCGCCCGAGACACCTTATCTCTATACCGCGCATATCCTCTACACGCAGGACGGCCAACTGCTCGACCGGACGACACAGCGCTTCGGCATCCGAACGGTGAAGTGCTCCAAGGAGGGCGGTTTCCAGTTGAACGGTGTGACGCGGAAGATCAAGGGTGTCTGTCTGCATCACGACCTCGGTCCCCTCGGGGCCGCCATCAACAAGAGTGCCCTCATCCGTCAGATCAAGACGATGAAGGAGATGGGCTGCGACGCCATCCGTACGTCGCACAACATGCCCAGTCAGATGCAGATGGAGATCTGCGACTCCCTGGGCATGATGGTGATGGCCGAGAGTTTCGACATGTGGATCTACCCGAAGTGCAAGAACGGCTACGCCCGGTTCTTCAAGGAATGGAGCGACCGTGACATCGAGAACCTCATCCTCGCCAACCGCAACCATCCCTGTATCATCATGTGGAGCATCGGCAACGAGATCCCCGAGCAGAACAGTGAGGAAGGACGGGAGATCGCCCGTCACCTGCAGGACCTCTGTCACCAGTTGGACCCCACCCGTCCTGTGACGCAGGGCATGGACAAGGCGGAAGAGGCCCTGAAGAGCGGTTTCGCCCAGGTGATGGACGTGCCGGGCTTCAACTACCGCGTGCATAAGTACCAGAACAATATCGGCCAGTTGCCGCAGGGCTTCCTCCTCGGCTCCGAGACCGCCTCGACGGTCAGTTCGCGCGGGGTGTATAAGTTCCCCGTGGAGGTCACCGATAATTCGCAGTATGCCTCGTGGGCTCCCACTTACGACCCCACGGCCATCAAGAAGGCCGACGGTCAGTGCTCGAGTTACGACGTGGAATACTGTTCATGGAGCAACCTGCCCGACGACGACTGGGTGTGGCAGGATGACCAGGACTGGGTGATCGGCGAGTTCGTGTGGACGGGCTATGACTATCTCGGCGAACCCACGCCGTACGACGAGTACTGGCCGTCGCGCAGCAGTTATTTCGGCATCTGCGACCTCGCGGGACTGCCCAAGGACAGGTACTGGCTCTATCGCTCGAAATGGAATCAGGAGCAGCATACCATCCATCTCCTGCCCCACTGGACCTGGGGCAAGGAGCGCCGGGGGAAGGTGACGCCCGTGTATTGCTATACCGACTATCCCTCGGGCGAACTCTTCGTGAACGGGAAGAGTCAGGGCAGGATCACCAAGGATCCCACCAGTCGGCTTGACCGTTACCGTCTGCGCTGGAACAACGTGAAGTATGAGCCCGGAGAGATCAAAGTGGTGGTCTATGATGCCAACGGCAACGCCGCGGGCGAGCAGACCGTCAAGACGGCCGGCAAGCCCGCCGCCCTGAAACTGGAGGCTTGGACTAAGAATATAGGCTGTCCTAGAAATCCTAGGGATCCTAGGGAGGCGAGTCTGACTGGCGATGGCGACGACCTCGCCTTTGTGACCGTCTCGCTGACGGATGGCAAGGGCACGCTCATCCCCCAGGCCGACGACCAGTTGACCTTCGAGGTGAGTGGTGCGGGACGGTTCGAGGCCGTCTGCAACGGTGACGCGACGAGCCTGGAGTCCTTCACGGCACCCACGATGAGACTCTTCAACGGCCAACTCGTGGTCATCGTGCGCAGTGCGAAGGAACCAGGCATCCTGACGCTCAAGGTCAATGACCCTCAGCGACGGCTCTCACAGACGATTGATATCAAGGTAGAATGACGCGGTAGTGGCCGCTCAGGTGCATGAAGGCGAAGAGGCGCAGCAGACCATCGTAGTAGGCATCGAAGTAGCCATCCTCGAAGGGCTCGTGCTTCGCATTCCAGAGGGCATCCACAAACGCCTTGCTCTTGTCGTGGCTGCACATCATCGAGGCAGCGGCAGAGGTGGCCACCAGACCGATGCTGTGGCGCAGTTTGCGGAAGCCGCCAGCCTGCAGGATCTCATCCCCCTCAGGCAAGGAACCATCCACGCGGTATTGATCGACGAAGGTGTCAATACCCTGACTATAGAGGAAGTTCTGGATGGTCTCACCATACCAGCGCTGCCACTCGCCATCGGCACAACTCCACTCGTAGTCGAGCGTGATGTTCATGGGCACGCGCCAGGAGTCGTAGCGGAAGTTATTATTGCCAAAGCGATGGGGCGCGGCGTTCTGATTCTGAGGCATACCCGGGAAACGGGGCATCTGCATCTCGCTGCCATCGTACTGGCACATGTCAGCATTCAGGCCCGTCTGCCCGTTGATGGCTTTGTGCAGGAACTCACGGCTCTTCCTGGCGCACTCGTTCCAGTAGTCAGCGCGTCCGTCGTTAGCCCACTTCGCCCATACCTCGTAGAAGGCGGGGATGTGGTAAGAGGGGTCGGTATAGCGCTGTCCGAAGCCGTCAGGGGTGAAGGTGATCAACTGCGTCTCAGGATCTATGAGGTACATCTGCTGAGGACCCGTCTGCTGGGGACCGAAGCCAGGGAAGCCACCCTGACGGGGCTCTGGCGTGTATTCCTTGGGCTGGATGCAGTCAAGGATGTTCTGGGCCTCAGCCTTGTAGTTGATGCCCGTGTCGTTGCCCCAGCGGTTGGAGGCGAAGATGAGGGCCGTGATGAAGTAGAGTTCACCATCGCTGGCAGCCCCCTCGGCATTGCGCGTGCCGTCCGTCTTACAACTCCAGGCGAAATAGCCCTTGCGCGAGCCGTCCTGATGCTGCATGTATTTCTTGCTCCAGCGCCACAGACGGTCGAAGATGTCCTTCTCACCAAACTGCACGGCGATCATCATGCCATACGACATACCCTCCGTGCGGGCGTCGTGGTTCTTCACGTCAGAGACATAGCCCATGGAGTCGCCCACCTCGAAATACACCTTGTTGGGACCACGGAACACGTCGTTAAAGACCTCGTTGAGTTTGGCACTGACGTCAGCCTCGCTATACCCCATCTCCACGAAGAGGTTACGATACTGACCTGTCTCAAAACCGCCTTTCTTCCAAGGCGTGAGGGCCATCACAGGGATGGTGAGCATCATCAGGGATGCCAGAACGATTGATTTCTTCATCATCTAATTGTTGGCTTTTATAGTTGGTACTGATTAAATCACCTCATAACCGAACTTCTTACAGAGATCCAGGCTCATCTCCTTGAGTCTGAACTTCTGGATCTTGCCAGAGCCTGTCAGCGGGAACTCGTCGATGAAGAACACGTACTTCGGGATCTTGTAACGGGCGATCTTGCCACGACAGAACTCCTGTACGTCCTCGGGCTCCATCTTCACGCCGGGCTGGAGGATGATGAAGGCACCCACGGCCTCACCATACTTCTTCGAGGGTACAGCAGCCACCTGTACGTCCTTGATACCGGGCATATGGTAGAGGAACTCCTCGATCTCGCGGGGATAGATATTCTCACCACCGCGGATGATCATGTCCTTGATACGGCCCGTGATACGGTAGAAGCCGTCCTCGTCCTTCACGCCGAGGTCACCAGAGTGCAGGAATCCGTTCTTGTCGATGACCTCAGCCGTGGCCTCAGGATTCTTATAGTAGCCCTTCATCACGTTGAAGCCCCGGCAGCACATCTCACCCTGCACACCCACGGGACATTCCTCGTTGGTCTCAGGATCGAGCACCTTCACCTCGACAAACGGATAGTCACGGCCTACGGTGGTACAGCGCTGCTCGAAGGAGTCGTTCAGACAGGTCTGTGTCATACCGGGCGACGACTCCGTCAGACCATAGACGCTCGTGATGGTCATGAACATCTTCTCGGAGACGCGCTTCATCAGTTCCACAGGACAGAGCGAACCCGCCATGATACCCGTGCGCAGACAACTCACGTCGAACATATTGAACATCGGATGGTCGAGTTCGGCTATGAACATCGTAGGTACGCCATAGACAGCCGTACACCTCTCCTTATGGATAGAGGCCAGCACCACGAGGGGGTCGAACTTCTCGACCATCACCTCGGTACAGCCGTGCGTCAGACAGTTCATCGTGGCGAGCACCACACCGAAGCAGTGGAACAGCGGCACACAGACGCAGAGTTTGTCGTCCTGCGTGAAGCCCATGTTCTCGCCTGTGAAGTAACCGTCGTTGGCGATGTTATAGTGCGTGAGCATCACACCCTTGGGGAAGCCCGTCGTACCAGAGGTATATTGCATGTTGCAGACATCGTGGCAGGTAACGTTCTTCTTCATCTCGTCGAGTTCCTCGTCCTCGATGTTCTGTCCCAAGAGCAGGAGTTCGGCGGTGTTGAACATACCACGGTACTTCTCCATGCCGATAAACACCACGTTCTTCATATAGGGAAACCGTTCGCTGTTCAGATGACCGCGCTCGCAGTTCTTCAGTTCTGGCAGCATCGTGTAGGTCATATCGACATAGTTACAGTCCCACGTACCGTCCGTGATACAGAGGGTGTGCATGTCAGAGTCCTTACACAGATACTCCAGTTCGTTCTGCTTGTAGTTGGTGTTCACCGTCACCAGTACGGCACCGATCTTCGCCGTGGCGTAGAGGAACGTCAGCCAGTCGGGCACGTTCGTCGCCCAGATACCGACGTTCGAGCCCTTCTTCACGCCAATGGCGATCAGGCCCTTGGCGAGATTATCGACACGCTCATTGAACTTGCTCCACGTGAAGCGCAGGTCACGGTCGGAATAGACGATATACTCCTTGTCGGGCGTGGTCTCAGCCCAGTGCTCCAGCCACTGTCCGAGCGTGCGCTCGTAGAGTTGATAGCCGTCGCTACCCGTCTCGGCAGGATAGGTCCTGTCGGGCAATGGCCTGCCTGCCATATCTAATCTCACATTGCTCATAATCAGAAGGGGATATAGACAACTGCGAGGATCTTGGCACTCTTACCAGGGGCACCATGCACATGGTGTTTCACGATGGAGTCATAGAAGATGCTGTCGCCCTCCTTCAAGGAATATTTCTCCTTGCCGTACTCGATCTCCAACTCACCGTTCATCACGTAGATAAACTCTTCACCCTCATGGGCAGAGAGTTTGTAGTCGAGGTTCTCCGTGGGGTTGATGTCGATGACGAACGGTTCCATGTGACGGCCAGCCTTCTGCTGGGCCAGAGGATGATACTCCATGTGCTTACGGGCATCGGTGGCGCCGTTGGAGAAACTGATGCTGCTCTCGCGCTCACGGTCCTCAGCACGGCAGACCACAGGACCCAGGGCGTCGCTGTCGTCCATGAAGGTTCCCAGACGCAC
Source organism: Prevotella sp. (assembly GCA_017430675.1). The sequence continues at coordinate 511 of JAFRMM010000133.1, read as the reverse complement.
ACCCAGAGCACGGGCGATCTTGATCAGCGGACCCAGAGAAGGCAGGTTCTGGTCGTTCTCGATACTGTTGATCTGCTCTACAGACAGACCGCTGCTCTCTGCAATCTCCTCAATGGAGAGGTTCTTGGACTCTCGGATCCCTTTGATCTTGTGTCCGATAACTGATTGTTCAGACATATCACTAACTTACCTATTGTTATTTGACTTCTTCGATGATCTTGGCACCTTCCTTCAGGGCCTCCATGTTCAGGGGGATCAGGTCGTGATGGCGCTCGGGGAGCGTCTTCTTCAGAGCCTTCTCCACACCCTTGTCGCTGACGACGGGAGCCACCTTCAGCAGTCCGCCCAGCACGATCATATTAAAGACCTTACCGTTCTTCATCTCGGCGGCCTTGTCCATCGCGTTGATCTCATAGATGGTGATGTCCTTACGCGTCGGCTTGTTGATGATACCGAAACCGTCGTAGATGAGGATGCCACCGGGCTTGATCTTCGGCTCGAACTTCTCGAG
>JAFRMM010000132.1 GCA_017430675.1 Prevotella sp. | reverse complement strand
CCCCCCAAGGTATTCTGACTCCCCTCCTGAGACAGGAGGGGTGCCCGTCAGGGCGGGGTGGTCTGCACCACCTGCTGAATTTAGGTTTATCCTGACTCCGGGATTTTCGGCAAACGTATCGAATTATTTCGTAAAATTGGAAGAATTAGCAAACCTTTTGTAAATAAAGGCAGTCTGAGGGATTGGGAAAAATCAAGGTTACGAATAAGAGACCTTTCTAATTTCCTCATTCTGCTGTGATTTGCGTATCAAAGTCATCGCCTCTGGCGCTTGCTACCAAAGGGACGCAAGAACTCCCGACGCTGAGTCACCAGCCTGTTTCAATGGCTCTTTGTCGGGGACAAAGGTAATGCTTTTATTTGGAACAACCAAATCTTATACACACAAATTAACGGTCTTATCTCCATATCGGTTCCTTGCGCCAATCACCTGTAAATCCGTATTTGTAATAGGGAATGCTTGAACTATTATCAATCAAGGCAAGCAGTTTGTCCTTTATCTGGTTATCTGGATATACGGCATTGCAGAGATAGAGCATGGCGGAAATAACTCCGTATGGTTTCTTCTTCTGGTTGTCTGTCAAAGGATTCTGTAACCAGTTGTCACGATGTCCTTTAGGATTGGTCACTTGTTTGGCAAGGCTTCGGTTCCATAGGCGCGAGTGGTGGGCTATGATATTACGAAGCACAGAGATGGCCTCCAACCAACTGGACAACTCTTTTGCAGAATAGAGTCCAAAGTCATTAGCGATTGCAGCACGTTCTGGTAACTGGCTCTTCAAGTTCTTGTACATCTTGGAGAGTGTGCCAAAGGTGGCACTCTCGAGTATCATCCATGCATCAGGGTTATCACCCTCCATTGACTCCCAATCCCAATTGGGGTGCTCTGCAATATATTCTTTGGCAAACGGCTCGGTGCTACGATCAAACTCATACTTGAGGTCAAGTACGAAGTCCTCATAATAGTCTTTACGCTCAAAGAGAGAAGCATCCAAATACCAAAGTCCACTATCCTTTGCCTGTGAAAGATGGTTGATAATCTTGGCCCGTAACGCCACCTCTATAATCTCAATAGCATCAAAGAGTATCAGCCGAAGGTTACGGTCAAAGTTGTATCGGGCAATCACATTGTCAAACAAGGCTCCTTCCTTGAAGTCGTGCTCTGTTTCCTCGTCTCGCATATCCGTCCAATAGTATTTCAGACGGAAGTAACTGATGTGCGCCAAACACTGCTTGGCATTCTCTTCATTGCTGAACGCCATTCCCCTTGAATGGAGTAGGCGGATTTGCTCATCTATTGTTCGTGGCTTCTGATTGCTCATTGTTGTCTATATAAAAGGTGACCCGCCAGCAGATCTACGGGATGCCGACGGGTTCTGTTATCGTTTGATTCGGACTATCTTATCTGTCTTATCCGAGAATCTTCATACTTTCGGCTGCAAATATAGCACATTTTCTTAAAATATGCAACTTTTTTTGAAGTTTTTTCTCAAAAAACAATATAATATGCAAGAAAATTTGTAATTTTGCACCTGACTCTTTGTCATTAAAATAGGTAAAACTTTGGTGTTTTTAAAAAAAGTGGCTATCTTTGCAGCAGAGAAAACAAAAATATGAACAACAAAAAAAAATACGGACAATATTTCACTCAGCAAAACATTGCAGACTTTATGGTCTCTCTTATAGATAAAGACCATGATTGTCGAATTTTAGAACCATCTTGTGGAGAAGGTGTATTTCTGAAAAGTCTTCATAAGCATGACTTTATGAATATACATGCTTATGAAATAGATTCAAATTTGAGTCGGCAATATGATTGTGTAGAATATACCAGTTTTTTGTCTTCACCGATTAGCGATAAATATGATGTGGTTATAGGGAATCCCCCTTATATTCGGTGGAAAAATTTAGAGCCAGAACTGAAAGAGGAACTTGCCCATAATTCGTTGTGGAATCACTATTTTAACAGTCTGTGCGATTATCTGTTTATCTTTATTCTAAAAAGCATCGAGCATCTTAAGGATGGTGGAGAGTTGATCTTTATTTGTACTGAGTATTGGATGAACACTACTCACTCAGTATCTCTCCGCAATTATATGTGTGACCACGGTTACATATCCGAACTATACCACTTTAAGGAAGCGCCTCTCTTTGAAGGTGTAACTGCATCATTCATTATTTTTAAATATGTAAAACAACCCGAGGTTTCAAAAGATATTCAATTCTTTTTTTATAAAGATAAGGGTTTACCTTCACTTGATTCCTTGATTAGCCACTCTTGTTTTGATGAGAAACGAATACCTCAGTTCCGAAAAAATGATCGTTGGCTCTTGGCCACGGAGTTAGAACAGCAGGAGTTGAAGAACTTTGAGCAAGTTTGCGAGTATAATGATGGGTTATTTTCTTCATCATTACATCGTGTTGGTGACGTATGTGATATCGGCAATGGAATGGTGTCTGGACTTGATAAGGCTTTTTACATAGCCGATACAACAGAATTGACAGACAAGGAGCAAAAACATCTTATACCTGTTTTAAAGGCTAAGGATTTAGATGCCTACAATTACCTTCGGTGGTCCATGTATATCTTTATGCCAGAAGACCTGAAAGAAGAGGATTTTTGCAAGGATTTTCCCCATTTTTATACGCAATTATCCATCTTCCAACAACAGTTGAATGAACGCTACCAGTATAACAGGTATATCCCATATTGGTCTTTTGTGTTCCCAAGAAATCAGAAACTTTTTGAGCGCAAAGAAGAAAAAATATTCGTGCCTTGCAAAGAACGTATATCCAATAAATCTTTTTTCCGTTTTTGTCTGGCACCAGAGGGCTTTTATCCATTACAGGACGTAACCTGTATTGTAAGGAAAAAAACGTGCCGTGAATCTATTGAGTACATTTTGGCTTACCTGAACAATTACCGTATTTTTAACTGGTTACAATTTAATGGCATTGTAAAAGGAGCCATTGTAGAATTCTCTGAGGCACCTTTGGCCAGCATCCCGTATCGACCAATACTCTGGGACAATGCAGAAGAAGTGCATCTACATGATGAAATCACAACTCATACACGTTGTTACCTGAAAGATAAAGATAAAAGTCATTTGTCGATTATTGAACAGAATTTTAATAAACTATTTTTATGAAAGGAATTAACTTCGATAATATCACTAAAACGATTAAAGGGCAAAGGGTTGATCGCCCGAATCGTGCAAGTGCAGGAACCTTGTCTGGGCATGCTGCTGGTGAACCTTTTGAAAAGTGCGTTTTGAATATCTTAAAAAAGAAGTATAAAGGAAAGATCTTCAAACAATATGAATTCCTGAATGATCTATTTTTGAAGAATCCGAAGCACATTACAAAGGAAGACAAATATGCTTTAATCGATTCTCCCACTGCTCAGTTTCTTTTAAGTCGAGGTGATTCCGCCACCTCGAAATGGGCACCAGACAATTTGTTCGAGGAGCGGCAGAACGACACGGCAGACATCCTGTATTTTGAGTCTGGTTTTTACAACATCATTGATGTAAAGACGCGTAATTTGGAGAAAACTGCCCAACCTCCTAACATTATTTCTGCCTATAAACTTGCCCAGATGTGTGCTTATATGATAGAAAACAAAGAATATAACAGCATCTGCATTGACTACATTGGAGTAGATTGGCGAGAGGACAAATCTGCAGGTAAGTTGGTTTGTGAGGATGCCCAACACGTCTGTCTGTTTAAAGTGAAGCCATCAGAGTTGTATATCAATTGGGCTGCTGCACTTCAGATACAGTTTCATCCCCACAACGTTGATCAGTCTTGGGAAGGCAGCATTGAGGAATGGGCACGTGGCTATTTGAGGCATTTCGTGGATAGTGCCCAGCAACGCTGTGATAAAATGCGCAAGAAGTTTATTAAGCCTTTCCTGAAATACACCAAGTGAAAAGGGTGTTAAAACACATCGGGGTCAGGAACCGTGCATGCTGTCTCCAGATGTTTACCCATGCACGGTTCCTCATGCACATCGGTTCCTGACCCCAGTGTGCTCTAGTTTTTTATCTGACAAAAGAAAGAAAAGTATAAAAAACTTGCAAATATCAGAAATAGTTCTTATCTTTGCAGACGATAAATCATATTTATTAATATCTTAAATTGAAATGCTTATGAAAAAGAAAAGTATCAGACATTCGTGGGTTAATCATAAAGTCCACTCTTATGCCATTATATTAAAAAGGAATAAATTTCTTCCAATTATTTGCTAATTTGTAATTAATTCCTTACTTTTGCACATGAAAACAATTAGAGAGACTTATCATTCTGACGAGTACGAAGCGTATTACGACAGTTTAGATGAACGGATAAAAGAGAAATATGACTATGTGGAGCAGATTATCAGGACTCAATATGTTGTCAATAAGAAATTTATCAAGAATCTGGAAGGCACAGAGTTCTATGAGGCTCGGATATCCGTAGGAACGAATGAATATAGAACCATTGTCCTTGCTATTGATGCCAGCAACTTTATGGAGAGCAAACAGGTATTATTCCTGAATTCTTTCTTAAAGAAGGACACCAAACAATATAAAGGCGAAATCAAAAAGGCCAGGAATATATTAAATAGATATTTGGAGGACGAATAATATGGTGAAGATTGACCAAAAGAAATTAGCAAAACTGACCACGGGATCAGAGCATCTTAGGCAGAAGTATGGGCTGGAGGGATCTGAAAACCGCAGGGAATTTGAAGCCAAGGCAGAGGCCTGGTACTATGCCGAACTACTCCGAGACGAGCGGAAACGACAGAAACTGACGCAACAAGATCTTGCAGACAGAATAGGGAAGAAACGTGAATATGTATCTGCCCTTGAAAGAGGAACGACAGATATGCAACTTTCAACCTTTCTGCAGATTGCCTATGCTTTAGGGCTAAGGTTTTCGTTGGTGATTGGCTAATATTGAAGAGGATCTTCCGTCTGGGTCTTGGGCCAGTTCACGAGGAAGAGTCTCTCCGTGGCGCGGGTGAAGGCGGTGTAGAGCCAGTGGATATAGTCGGGCGTGAGCATGTCATCCGTCATGTAGCCCTGATCCAGATAGACATGCGCCCACTGTCCGCCCTGCGCCTTATGGCAGGTGACGGCATAGGCGTATTTGATCTGCAGGGCGTTGAAATAACGGTCGTTCTTCAACTGTTTGATGCGGTCTGCCTTCCTGGGAATATCGGCATAGTCCTCCATCACGGCACTGAAGAGGCGGTCCTGCTGCTCACGTGTCAGGGCGGGTGCCTCGGTGGTCAGGGTGTCAAGGAGCACGGTGGCCGTCAGTTCGTAGTCGTCGTAGTCGGGGAACTGCATGGTGACCTCGGCGAAACGGAAGCCATAGAGTTCGTGAATGTTCCTGCAACGCTGCACGACGGCGATGTCGCCATTGGCGATGAAAGGGATCTCCTTAGAGCCTTCTGTCCAAAAATAGTTGTTCTTCACGATCATCAACTGGTCGCCACGGCAGAGTTCGTCCTCACGGTCGAGCACCTGGTTGCGGATGCCCTGGTTATAGATGTTCGCGCGCTTGTTACTGCGGGTGACGACGATGGTCTCGTCGAGCCCTGCCCTGCTGTAACTGCTGGCCAGCGACTCGATCAGTTCGTCGCCAGGCACGACAGAGATATCGGCAAAGCCTTGGAAGCGGATACGGGGGAGAATTGGGGGGACAGGTCGCGTGATTCGGTCGGAGCCCGTAATCATGGACCTGTCCCCCTGATTCTCCCCCTGATTTTTTGATATCTCCCGTATCCTCGTGGCGTTCCACAGGATGCCCGACTCCTCGCTCTGGCGGAGCACCTGGTTCAGGTCGCACTCATAGACCTTCATGCCGTAGCCGCGGAGCACATCGGCCATGAGGGCAGGACTCTCCTCCTCGCCCACAGGTGGCAACTGCGCCTTGTCACCGATGAGCATCATACGACAATTTTGCCCATTATACACGAACTGCATCAGGTCGTCGAGCAGACAGCCGCTGCCAAACTCCGGGGGGACGGTTCTGGGTGAGTTCCGGTTGAACTCACCCAGAACCGTCCCCATTGAGTTTGCGATCATCGAGGCCTCATCTATTATAAATAAGGTGTCGCGGTTCAGGTTGTCGTTGAGATTGAAGGAATACAGGTCGCCCGCCGTCTTCTGACGATAGATCTTGCGGTGGATGGTATAGGCGGGATGGCCGGCATAGAGCGAAAAGACCTTCGCCGCCCTGCCCGTGGGCGCCAGCAGGACCATCTTCTGCTCCAGGGCCGCCAAAGCCTTGACGATGGCACCCGCCAACGTGGTCTTTCCCGTACCTGCCGAACCGCGCAGGATCATCACGACATGGTCCGAACGATCCGTCATGAAGAGCGAGAACACGTCGAGGGCATGTTCCTGCTCCGCCGTCGGAGGAAAACCGAAAGACTGGCGGATGCGGTATTTCAGTTCGTCTTGTATCATCTCGACTGCAAAGATACTAATATATTATCATTTTCATTCTCTCATTTTTTCATTTTATCATTTTTTTTATTACCTTTGCAGCCAAATGCGAATAACAGACAAACATATTAACGCCATTCTGGCTATCGTTGCGCTCGGACTGCTCGCCCTGTGCATCGCCAGTGTGATGCGCGGATAAACCAGACCCCTGCTGCATGGAAGAGATCTATCAGAGAAAACTGATCATCCGCATCGGAAAGAACACGCTATCGTTCACGATGCCCAACCCCGCTGACAAAGAGCGGCCGTTCCTCCATGAGCCCTATATCGTGAAGGGCGGCATCTCAATGGCTGCCAACCTGCGGGAAGCCTTCAAGACCGCCGACCTGACGGCCATCGACACGCGGAGGGTACAGGTGCTCGTCGATACCCCTTCCATGCTCGTGCCCATCGAGCAGTTCGATGAGGAGAACATCACGGTGCTCTTCAACCACGTCTTTCCTGCCACGCAGGAACGGCGCATCGTCCGTTTCAATGTCCTGCCGTCGCTGAAAACCGTCTGTCTCTTTGCCATCAACAAGGATCTGGCGGTCGTCCTCCAGGACCGTTTCGACGACCTGCTGTTCATCCATGCCATGACACCCGTCTGGCACTATCTGCACCAGCGCAGTTTCACGGGGCACCGCAGCAAACTATACGGCTATTTCCACGGCAAGCAACTCGATATCTTCAGTTTCCAGCAGAACCGCTTCAAGTTCTGCAACACCTTCGACACCGTCCATGCCCACGATGCCCTCTACTTCCTGCTCTACGTATGGAAGCAACTGCGCTTAGAGGCTGAGCACGACGAGATGCATATCGTCGGCGACATCCCCGAACAGCAGTGGCTCTTGCAGGAACTGAAGCGCTACCTGCAGAAAGCCTACGTTATCAATCCCTCTGCCGACTTCCAGCAGTCGCCCGCCACGAAGATCGCCGGCATGCCCTACGACCTGATGACACTACTCATAAAAGGACGATGAGAATCATCACAGGAAAATACAAGGGACGGCACTTCGATATTCCGAGGACCTTCAAGGCAAGGCCCACGACCGACTTTGCCAAGGAGAATATCTTCAACGTGCTGACGCAGTATATCGACTTCGAGGATGCCACAGCCCTCGACCTCTTCTCGGGCACGGGCAGCATCACCCTCGAACTCCTTTCACGCGGCTGTGCCCATGTCATCAGCGTGGAACTGGATCGTGACCATCACCGCTTCATCCAGCAGTGCGTCCAGAAGTTAGGGACGGAGGCTTGTGTCCCCCTGCGCGGCGACGTGTTCCGCTTCATCAAGTCGTGCAAGCAGCAGTTTGATTTCATCTTCGCCGATCCCCCCTACGCCCTGAAGGAACTGCCGACGATCCCCAGTCTTATCTTCGAGCAAGGACTGCTGAAGGACGACGGCATCCTCGTCTTTGAGCACGGCAAGGATCACGACTTCTCTGATGACCCACACTTCGTGGAGCATCGCAGTTATGGCAGTGTGAATTTCTCGATCTTCAGAACAGAGGGGAAAGCATCCGAGTAACACTCTCCCAGAGCCGGACGAAGAAGCCGCTGCTCATCCGTCCTGGCACATCCTTCAACAGCACCGACTGTTTCTCATCATCCAGGAAGACCTTCTTCATCCGCAGGGCCATTCCCTCATCGTAGAAGAAGATATTCGCCTCGAAGTTATTCTCAAAACTGCGGAAGTCCAGGTTCGTAGAGCCGCAGGTGCTGATGGCATCGTCGCAGACCATGAGTTTAGAGTGCAGGAAACCCGTCTTGTAGAGACTCACCTTCACCCCCGCCTCATACACCTCGCGCAGATAACTGCGACTGGCCCACTCCACGAAGCGCGCATCACTGAATCGCGGACAGAGCACCCTGACATCAACACCCGCCAGTGCCGCCGTCTTCAGCGCGAAGAGCACGGAGTCGTTGGGCAGGAAATAAGGGGTCTCCAGAAAGAGGTACCTGCGCGCGCCAAGGATCACCCGCACAAAACCCTGCATGATCTCGGGATAAGGTGTCACGGGCCCGCTCGTCACCACCTGCGCCAGACAGTTGTTGGCAGAGACTTCATCACGGAGTGCCGAGGGGTAGTACTTACGGTCGGAGAGCAGCGTGCGATCCACGAAATACCAGTCCATGAGGAAGGCGCGCTGCAAGGCATAGACGCCGCCACCCGAGACCCTGATCATCGTATCCCGCCAAGGCATCGTTCCCGTACCCTTCACATAGCGCAGGGCGATGTTCATACCACCGATGAAACCCACGCTACCGTCAATAACGACGATCTTACGGTGATTACGGTAGTTCACCTTACTCGTAAATGAAGGGAAGCGCACAGGCAGGAACGACACCACCTCAATACCTTCCTCGCGCATCCGCTCGAAGAAACGGTGGCTCACGTTCCAGCAGCCCACATCGTCGTAGATCACGCGCACCTCCACCCCCTCACGGGCCTTCGCTATCAGCGCGTCAGCCACCAGATAGCCCAGGGCATCCTCCGCGAAGATATACATGTCGATATGGACGTGGTTCCTCGCCTCATGGATGGCGGAGAGCAAGGCCGGAAAGAACTGATAGCCGTCGGTATAGATCTCCACCTTATTATCCTTAAAGGGCAGGGATAGGTTCTGGTTGATGAACAAATCTATCAGGGGCTTATGCTTGTCAGGCAGACGGAGGTTCTGCTGTTCAGCGAACTCCAGCATGGAGCGCTTCGTCAACTGGTTCATGCTCCTTTCGCTGACATGGCGCTCCTTCCGCGTGTTGATGCCGAAGAACAGGTAGAACACGATGCCCACCACGGGGATGAACCAAATCACCAGCGCCCAGGCCATCGTCTTGGCGGGCGGACGGTTGTCCATGATCACATGGATCACCGTCACAATGGCAATGACCTGATAGATCAGGAATATGACATTAAACCAACTCATCCTACCCCATTATATCGTTGCCCAACTGCTTGGCGAGGGCATCGCGCAGTTGCTGGGTATTCTTGTATTCCTCCAGCAGATCTTTTATCTTCTTAGGGTCACTGCCCACCTGCTTCAACTGCGCCTGTATGTCCTTCAGCCGTTTGATGACGATGTCGAGCCTGAGGTCGAGCACCAGGTGGAGCACATGCTGGCGTAGGCCGCCCTCCCGCTCCTTCAACTGGAAGCCCTTGCCCAACTGATGACGGTCGATGGCGAGTCGCGCCGCCAGCGAACTGATGCCGATATCGGGATGGTGCATGAAATAGCCCTCCGCCTTGAAGTCCGGCTCCCCACTATGGGCCACGGCTTCCTGCAGGATCTGGTTATAGCGCTCGTCGTGGAAGGTCAGGCCGTCCTGTCCCAGATCGTAGGCGACATACTGTGCCACCGTCAGGCTCATCTTCCCACCGTCCTCCGTCTCGATATTCTCATAGATCACCTTCTCGCCGTCGCGGATCACACTGCGTATCAGTAGCCGCTCCACCTCACGAGTATGTTCATCGACGGTATGGAGGACAATGAACTCATCGGGGACGGTTCTCAGTGAGTCCTCCGTT
>JAFRMM010000014.1 GCA_017430675.1 Prevotella sp. | reverse complement strand
TCGGGCACTTGACGGATCATCCACGGCGCGCGATTTCCCCGACCTGTTAAGAAAAGCATTGGCTTTCCCTAAGGCAACATCCTTTCCCACATACTGTGCCGACAAGGGGAGACAGCATGCCTGTAGGAAATATAATATGCAAATACTGCGAAAGAACTTCTTCATCAGGTACTCTGGAAATCATCATCATTTTTCGATTGCAAATATACAACATATTTCTGACACGCCAAAGCATTCCTCCAAAAACTTCCAGACTCGTGTGTTATAATTGTTTTTCTGAAATCCATTTACCTTTCAGCCAGGACCCAACTTATTAATTATCAGCCAGTACGGCTGAAAGGCGTTCCTGACGTATTCACAGGCAGGTACAAAGTGCTGAGGGACTTTCCTCCAGAGCCATCGCCCAGCAATTTGACAGTTGTCAGACAATCGTCCGACAATTGTCAAATGATCGTTTGACAATTGTCAAATTACTACCCGACAGCCTCCTGAGAAAGTACACAACGTACACAACGGGGTCAGGAACCGCTGTGCTCAAATCTTTACCCTTCAGTCGAGAGCACTGTCAATCAACACATTACGCTCTGGCTGAAGGGTAAATGAAACAGATGATCTTGCCTGTTATAGCCTATCTGATGATAACCTTACGCCCATTATGGATATAGAGGCCTTTCCTCGTGGGCTTATCGACGCGCTGACCATGGAGGTTGTAAGAGGGCTCATGAGAGGTGGGAGCCTTAACGTGGCTGATGCCAGTAGAGGTGATGTCGTCAATGATTGTAGAGAATCTGTTCCAATAAGGTGCAGAACCATAAACCTCCTTACAGCCAGACTGCACGTGTAGTGTCTGCTGTAGTTGTAGTTCTGCCTGAAAGGTGTATTCAGTGATAGGCAACGGTGTTGTATGATACACATACACGTCTGTCATCGCCAGGCAATCCCCCAAAACTCCTTCACCTATCGTTGTCACACTACCAGGTATAGTGATGGACTTCAATTCCAGACAATACGAAAAGGCGTATGCGTCAATCGTCGTTAATACATCGGGCAAGGTTACAGACTCCAGACTCCTACATTCAAAGAAGGCGGATCCTGCAATCGTCTTCAAACTCTCAGGAAGGTTGATGGTGGCCAATTGACTGCAAAAAGAGAATGCGCCCCAGCCGATTTCCGACAGCCCGGATGACAATTGTACGCTCTTCAGGCTTGTGCAACTGACGAAAGCCCCCTTCTCTATCAGTGTCAGGCCACTGCCCGATCGCCGATATATCCCACGCTTGAGGGAATGTTGATCGATGTCAGACTCTGGCAACCGTTAAATGTATCGTCGTATATAGCCGTAAGACCTTCTGGAAGTGTGATCGACGATAGTTTTAGGCAGCCGGCAAAAGCAAGCGGACGGATTTCCTTCACCTTATCCGTCAGCGTTACCGTCTCAAGTGTACGGGCGACATCACATAAGGGCACGACTGTCTCGCAATCAAAAGTCACCTCTTTCAGTTCATTACAGGTCACGAATAGTCCAGTGTCCTCAGGTATGGAGGTTGGACTGCAGAGCACCAGGACCGAGGTGAGGCTATTACAGAGGTCGAAGGCGCGGATGCCGATAGAGGTCACGTGGCTGGGGATGGTCAGCGATGTCAGGCTGCTGCAATATTGGAAGGCATTGGCACCGATGGAGGTGACACTGTCGGGGATGGTTATCTCAGTCAGACTGCTGCATCCGCTGAACATCCCACCGCTGATCTCTGTCACGCCATCGGGAATACTGATCGTGGTCAGACCACTACAGCCATTAAAGGCATTATCCCCAATCATCGTCACACTGTCAGGGATGGTCAGGGAAGTTAAGCCAGAGCAACCAAGGAACGCCCCTGCTCCGATCGTCGTCACACTCTCAGGGATGGTCATCGATGTCGGGCTACTGCATCCCCAGAAAACTCCTTCGGCGTTTTCTGTCAGACTGCTGGGGATCATGACAGAGGTCAGGCTACTGCAGCCCTGGAAAGCGTATCTGTCAATGAAGGTCACCTTGTCTGTGATGGGCACCGAGGTCAGACTTGAACAATCATGGAAAGCAGAAAAAACTATTGAGGTAATGCTGTCACCACCAATGATGGTGGTAAGACTGCTACATCCTGCAAACGCAGATGAGCCAATACAGGTCACACTCTCAGGAATAGTCACAGAGGTCAGATCAGGACAGAGATAGAAAGCATGATTATCAATGGCGACCACCTTCGAGGTGATGTCGTTATAGGTGATTTCCTCTGGAATAACGACATGGCCAGCGTATAGATTCCGGAAATTATTATCATTCGCCACTACCGCATCATAGTTGTCATTGATATATCTATAGCGGATGGCTATGCTGTCGGCATTCTCAACAGAGAAATCAGCATAAGCACTTGTTCCCATCATGCAGACGAGCAGGGTAATCAGGATTCTCATGTTGGGAATGTGGACATTTGTAAGTGTTGCCATGATTCTGTTTTATTAGGTTGTGAATTAATGCTCAAAGGTACGTACATTTTACGAATCCACCAAATTTCCCGCCAACTTTTTTGAATTAAGTGCCACTTAATCTGAAATAAGTGGCGCTTTAGCAAAATATAAGAGGCACTTTTTGCAGCCACAGCACTGCTGCTGTCGAGTTGCATGACAACGGGAATGGGAACTACATCTACCGCCAATTCATCCAGTGGTGTGCTGGGTAGTGTGCTTGGTGCTGTATTGAGTAATGTGTTGTTTGGTGGGCAGTCGGGTATTCTCGGTAACTGGTACTACAGTGCTCCAAGTACTGCCTTTACTACTCAAAAGACTCTGACAAATGCAGGCGGTAATGCTACAGTTGCCAACATCAATTCATCCCTGGCAAGTAACTACAACAACATCGGTATCAATCGCAGCAACACTTCATTCTCGTTCCTTAATGGTAACACGTTTACGGCTAAGGTGAATGGAATTCCATTCGGTGGGACTTATGTTTATAACCCCCAGAACGGCGAAATCACCCTCAAGACATCTACTGAGACCCTTAAGGGCAACGTCATAAGGACCCAGAAAGGAATGGGTCTGATGTTTGACTCCAACCAGATGGTCAACCTCCTTCAGAAAGAAGGTAAGGTCAGCAACACTGCTGCTGTTCAGGCCGTCAGCAACCTTGCTAAGAGTGCTAACGGTGCTCGTGTGGGCTTTGAACTTACAAAATAATAGTGCTATTTCCTTCTGAATTCGGAGCAGGTGATGGCTGTGGCGATGGCGACGTTCAGGCTTTCGGCTGTGTCGTCCTGACGGAAGGAGGGGATGAGCAGACGGTGGGTGATGCGGGAACGGACGGCCTCGGAGATGCCATTGCCCTCGTTGCCCATGATGATCAGACCATTCTCTGACAATGG
>JAFRMM010000131.1 GCA_017430675.1 Prevotella sp. | reverse complement strand
CACTCTTCACTCTCTCGAAGAAACCGCCTCCCGCCGCGTCCTCATTCTCGACGGTGCCATGGGCACCATGATTCAGCGTTACCAACTTCGCGAAGAAGATTTCCGCGGCTATCGTTTTGCCCGTCATCCGCAGACGCTCACCGGCTGCAATGACATTCTTTCGTTGACCTGTCCGTTTGTCATTCGCGACATCCATCGCCGCTATTTAGAGGCCGGTGCCGACCTCATCGAAACCAACACCTTCAACGCCCAGCGCATCTCGTTGGCCGACTATGGACTGGAAGACCATGTGCGCGACATCAACCTTGCCGCCTGTCAGTTGGCTCGCGAACAAGCCGATGCCTATACCACGGAAGACAAGCCCCGCTATGTGTTGGGCAGTATCGGACCGACGGCAAAGACCACCAGCATGAGCACGGGCAACGAACCGCCTTTGGATAAGAATATCCTCAAGGCTGCCTACTGCGAACAGATAGATGCGCTCATTGATGGCGGTGTGGATGCACTGCTCATCGAAACCATCTTTGATGTGGAGAATGCCCGAATGGCCATCGAAGCCGCACAGGAAACGATGCAGCAAAAAGGAAAGAGTATCCCCATTATGCTTAGTTTCTCTGTGAGTACCCCCGATGGCCACAACATGCTCGGGCAGAGCATTTTCGACTTCCTCGACTCACTCAGTCCAGCAAGTGGTCATGCCATGACCACTCTCTTCTCCGTAGGCATCAACTGCTACGCTGACGTCAGCGAAATGCTGCCCCTCCTGCAGCAACTCGGCTCCCGTTATCCTTATTGCATCTCCGCCTATCCCAACGCCGGAATGCCCGATGGAAAAGGCCAATACAATAAAACACCCGAACAGCATCAGCAAGACCTCTGGCCGTTGCTCGACGGTCACGTTGTGAATATCCTCGGTGGCTGTTGCGGCACCACCGACCAGTTTATAGCAAAGATTGCCGAACTGGTACAGCCCGCCAAGGGGTGTTTTATAAGGAGACCCACCCCCGCCCAACTGAAGACCCTTCCCAGCCCTCCCTATAGGGAGGGAGCAAATACTTCTGCAACAGACACAACACCCATGCTAAAAGGTAATAACTCCCTCCCTCATAGGGAGGGCGGGGGTGGGTCTGTCTTTTCCTCCATCCTCTCCGGCAACGCTGCAGATTGTGCCACTGCCACTCGTTCTGCTATCGAGGCTGGAACCCAGCCGCAGGACATTATCAATGGCGAGATGATCCGCGCCATGTCGGAGGTTGGTCAGCGTTTCCAGGACGGTAAAGCCTTTGTACCCCAGTTGCTGATGGCAGGCCGGGCGATGAAGGCCGGACTGGAAGTACTCAAGCCGCTGATGGCCGGACAAGATACTACCAGTATCGGCAAGGTGGTCATCGGCACCGTGAAAGGTGACCTTCACGACATTGGCAAGAATCTCGTGGCTTCCATGCTCGAAGGCTGCGGCTTCGAAGTCATCAATATAGGTATTGATGTTTCTGCGGATAAGTTCATCGAGGAGGTGAAGAAGAACCAGCCCGACATCCTCTGTATGTCAGCCCTGCTCACTACCACGATGGGCTATATGAAAGAAGTCATCGACGCCTTGCAACAGGCCGGCATCCGCGACCGTGTGAAAGTCATGGTGGGCGGAGCACCCGTCAGTCAGGGCTTTGCCGACGAGATAGGAGCCGATGGCTATAGCGACAACGCCAATACCGCCGTCCAGGTAGCCAAACAACTGCTGAATATAAAATAATTCTTCACTCTTCACTTTTCACTCTTCACTTTAATAACATGATTCACGCAAAATTCCTCGACTCGCTCGACTGGACCATCCTTATCGCCTATTTCGTCATCCTGCTTGCTATTGGCATCTGGGCCAGTACCAAACGAAAGAAAGGCTCGTCGCTCTTCCTTGCCGAACATTCCCTCCGCTGGCACCATATCGGCTTTTCCATGTGGGGCACCAACGTGGGTCCCTCGATGCTGATTGCATCGGCATCGGCAGGTTTCACCACGGGTATTGTCTCGGGCAACTATGCTTGGTATGCCTTCGTGTT
Organism: Prevotella sp.; assembly: GCA_017430675.1. The sequence continues at coordinate 4,008 of JAFRMM010000131.1, read as the reverse complement.
TATTTTCCTGCTTGCCTTTGTCTTTGCCCCCCGCTATTTGGGAAGCAACGTAAGCACATTGCCTGAGTTTATGGGGCTGCGCTTCGGACAGCAGACGCGTAACATCCTGGCGTGGTACACCATCGTCACCGTGCTTATCTCGTGGCTTGCCCTCACGCTTTTTGCCGGCGGCATTCTCATCCGTCAGGTGTTCAGCATCCCCATGTGGGCTTCTGCCTGTATTCTGCTTGCCATTTCTGCTTTCTTCACGATGCTTGGCGGACTGAAAGCCGTGGCCTATACCAATGTATATCAGATGATTTTGCTCATCGTCGTCTCGGCAACGCTTACTGTCGTCGGCTTAACTAAGGTGGGCGGTATCAGCGGACTTACCGCTGCCGTACCTTCCAATTTCTGGAACCTGTTCCAGCCTAACGACGATCCCGCCTTCCCGTGGCTGCCCATCCTGTTGGGCTATCCCGTCATGGGTGTGTGGTTCTGGTGTACCGACCAAAGCATGGTGCAGCCCGTCCTGGCTGCCAAAAACCTTAACGAGGGACAGAAAGGAGCCAATTTCACAGGGTGGCTGAAAATTCTCGATGTAGCCCTCTATATTCTCCCGGGTATCATCTGTCTGGCCCTTTATCCCAACTTGCAGAATCCCGACGAGGCCTATATGACCATGGTCACCAACCTCTTCCCCGTGGGAATGGTAGGACTTGTTCTTGCCGTGCTCACCGCTGCCCTCGTCAGTACTATCGGCTCTGCGCTTAATGCCCTGTCCACCGTGTTCACCATGGACATCTATGTGAAGAGTCATCCGGAAACAAGTTCCAAACAACTCATCCGCATCGGCCAGCAGGTTACCGTCATCGGAGCCATCCTCTCGGTGCTTATCTGTGTCGCCATCGACAGTATCAAGGGATTGAACCTCTTCAACATCTTCCAGTCGGTATTAAGTTTCATCGCCCCGCCGATGTCAGCCGTTTTCTTGTTCGGCGTTTTCTGGAAACGCTGCACCACACGTGCCGCCAACATGGCCCTTACCTGGGGCACAGTTTTCTCCATCGGTACAGGTATCCTTTATCTCTTTGTCCTTAACGGAGCCTCCTTCTGGCCTCATTTCATGATGCTCTCCTTCTGGATCTTCGTCATCATCTGTATGGCCATGGTCGTGGTGTCTTTGTTGGACAAGAGCGAGCAACAGGTCTCTTATATGCAGAAACTTGTGGAACCGGCCTCCCGTGGTGTGAAGGTAGCCTGGGCCCTGCTCATCATCGTAATGATCTGCCTCTACGTCTACTTCAACGGACATTGATTTTTTCTGCAAAAAGTTTGGAATATCAGTTTTTTTATTTATCTTTGCTCCCATCCTAATTCACTCAACGCTTTACTATGCTCAGATTACCACGGCGTTTGTAGGCCCAATTTGTAGCAGAAGCCCTCTAGGTGGGTGGGAAATACATTAATGATAAGGCGTTTACTTGACGCTTTGTTCTTAGGCTCTTCAAAGTCTCGCAAACTTGAATCCTGTCAAAGACAAAGCAACGGTAGATGTCCATGGGTATGTTATATACATATCAGCGTGGGCTTCTGCGTTGCTCGTTTCGACAGGATGGGCAATGCGAGACGCCAGAAGAGCGGGACGGGCAACAGGTACAGCAACCCGCGCTTTTTCATTCGGTGTACCAAATAATTTGAAAAACTAATTATTTTCTGCTGAAGGGTTGCGGCGGACAGGAAAAAACTATGAGTAAACTATCCCCTAAACAACACAAAAACTCATCCGCTCCATGCGGCTATGGCAACAGAACATTTGTCCCTCCCCCCATGAACGTCTGGGAGGGGAATCCAGATGGTGGTTTGGCAATTTGTCAAATCACTATCCCGAAAAAACCGTTGTTTTTTCAAGAAAAGTGTAGTTTTGCGCCATTAATCATTACAATCCGTCCAGATAAATTAAAGAGAAAAAACAGAAACTTAAATGCTATATAATATGTCATCAATTCATCAACTTCACAGAAGAACCTACGGCCATCGCCTGTTTATGGCTGTCGTCATTGCCGTTTTTGCCGTGGCTACCATCGCATCGTCGTGTAAAAATGAAGGCGCGCTCTCAACATCAGAACAAAAGGAGTTGGATTATTATCGCAAAGCCATTAAAAATGCTCAGGACAGCGGTCAATTAGAGAAGTTGCTCATTCTTTGCAAAGAGTTCTATGAAGTATCCCCAAAAGGTCATTCTACCTTGTTCCGAATCGAAGCAGCCACCGACTATTCCCAGGCACTTGTCTTGACAGGACAGCCCGACGAGGGCAAACGCATCGCGGACGAGGCGATGAGCCTGACCTCTGGTTTGGACAATGATTCCTTGAAGGGCGAAATATACAACACCTACGGTATTTACGAGATGATCAAGGGGCAGAACATATATGTAGCCACCGAGTATTTCCTAAAGGCCCTCGGCTGTGCCCGGCAGCGAAACGACAAGTCGTTTATTGCCGGGGCACTGTCGAATCTGGTGTCGTCAATGACTAACCAGCGTGACACCACCGGAATGCGATATGCCCTCGAAAGTTACCAGTTGGCCAAGGATGTCGGCGACACCTACTCACAGACGTTCGCACTCGTTAATCTCGTCGTACAGAGTCAATTCAAGAAAGATTACAAGGGTGCCGCCAAGTGGCTACAGATACTCCAACAGACGGCAGGATCTTCGTTCATGGCTGTTGAAATCAAAGCGCTGCAAGCCGATATCTCCAGAGCATTTAATGACTACGAGAAAGCACACCACTTCATCAACCAGGCCATTGCCATCGCCGATACCTCGCGTACGATTCAATCGATGGAAAGGGAGAACGCCTACTTTGTAAAGGCCAAAATATTCAATCAGCAAGGCCGCTACGCAGAGTCTAACCAGTGGCTTGAAAAACTCGAAGCGCTCTCCCAGCAGACGCAGATATCGGTTCCTAAAGCAGAACTGGCCAGCATCTATGCCGAAAACTACGAGCATTTGGGCAATTATCAGAAAGCGCTCGAATACCGCAACCTTCAGATTGAAATCAAGAGCGACAACACCAATTCCGACCGCATCAAGATACAGAAAGCCAAGGAGGTGGCCCTCGACCTCGCCCAGAAGGATGCCGAGATTGAGCACCATCGCGACCATGCCCGCATGATGGAGTGGTCGTTCTGGGGAATACTCGCTTTCTGCCTGTTGCTCTCCGGCGCGTCCGTCTATATATATAATATGTATAGGAAGCAGCGCAAACTGATGACCGTGGTGGTGGAGCGTGCACAGCCCGAAACAGTAACCATAGAGCAGAAGAAGATGGACGAACGCCACGTGGAACTTTTCCGCCGGATGAAAGAGGTGATCGACGACAAAAAGATGTTCCTCGACGCAAACCTGTCGCGTGAATCTTTAGCCGAGAGCCTCGGCACCAACCGCACCTATATCTCGGAGGCGGTGTCGCAGATGACGGGCATGAGTTTCCCCCAGTATATCAGCAGTCTGCGCGTGGCTGAGGCTGAGCGGCAGTTGCACGACTCGGGCGTTGACGTTTCCAACCTCACGGAATTTGGCCGCTCATTAGGTTTCACCAGTCTCTCCGCTTTCCAGACCGCCTTCAAGCGACAGACCGGCATGACACTCTCCGCCTACCGCGAAATAGCACGGAAATAACCTTAAACAAAAATCTAAAAAAACAACGAATTCAACGAATTTTTCGAATAACTCCCCTCCCCCTCCTTGGAAAGGAGGGGCCAGGGGTGGTTGATTCCCCTCCCTCTGGGAGGGGTTGGGGGGGGTGTCAGAGTTAACGCTTGGGTTAACGTTTGGGTTGGAAAGTGGGTTTTTATTTTTTTTCTTGGTTATCTCAAAATTAAAATATATCTTTGCAGCCACAGAACAATAAAACATTCAAAGCGCATGGGCTCAATATTCATCATACAGGGCATCCTGATTTACATCTACGCCTTCGACCACAACCCGCCGCACATCCACGTGCGCAGCGGCACTGACAACTT
>JAFRMM010000130.1 GCA_017430675.1 Prevotella sp. | reverse complement strand
CTTTGGGTGGTAACCCATAGCAGCAACTCGTCGCTGAATCCCAACCCGAAGAACCCCAACCGTCTGAACCTCTACTGGTCGCCACGCCTCTTAGAAAAGGCCGGCATCACCAATACCGCCACGTCGTGGGAGTATCCGAAGGAGAGTGCCTTGCTCATGCCTACCTATTATTTCCTGAACCTCTGGCAGGACTGGGACATTCGTTACGATGTGCTGTTCCAGGAGGAATTCACAGAAAGCAATCCTCGCGGCTCATACAAGTGGACGGAAGTGATGGCCAAGAACTATCAGTATGACGACCCCAACGACGAAGTACTGAAAGAACTGACAGGAAAAACTGTTGAAAACGATGATGTCGTGCTGCAATTTACCAGACGTAACGTCACGTTGGCCGACAAGAAGACTGCCGCAGAGGATGGTATCGCCCTGCTTGGTCTCAGCGACACCTACGAGACGGCTAATGTCAATGCACAGGGCGGCTGCAAAATTCGCAGCGACATCAAGACCAAGTTCGAAGCCTTCCCTCGCTTCATGAAGTACCGCATCTGGGACCGCGACCCCAATGGCACCATTCTGTTGCAAGCAGCCAATGGCAACGTAGGCTTTGCCGACGTACCCGTCATCCGCTATGCCGAGATGCCCCTCATCGCAGCAGAGTCACAGATAGGATTGGGCAATCAGGCTGCTGCCGCCCAAATCATCAATACTGAAATCCGCAACGCCCGTGTTGTGAAGCCCGGCCACAATCTCAGCGAGGCTCAGGTCAATGCCAGTGACATGACGGTGGAGTGGATTCTTGAAGAACGTGCCCGCGAACTGTGCGGTGAGTGGCTGCGCTGGTTCGACCTGAAGCGCACAGGCAACCTGGTGAACTATATCCGCCAGCACAATCCCGCCTGGGACGGCAACGACGTAGTGGACGAGCACAACAACCTGTGGCCCATCCCCAACACGTTCCTCGATAAGTTGCAGAATGCTGAGGAGTTCGGCCAGAATCCGGGCTACGACCCCTACGTCCGTTCGAACTAAATAAGAGGTGAGAGGTAAGAGAAGGGCGGTGTGACTGCCGCCCTTCACTTTTTTTGAAAAAAAACTCTAAAATCTTTCTACATTCTTTTTTTTTTCTTACCTTTGCATCCAACAAACAACTTTATTAATATTAACTTAACAAATTTATGCTTATGAACAAAATTCTACGCTATTTGTTTGTAGCCTTAACGGCTATGGTAATGGGAAATGTCTATGCCGACAACGTTACAGACGTGCTGACATGGGAGTCTTTAGGGCTTGATGGCTCTGGTAATTCTTACAAGGATTATACAGATATCAAACTTACTTCTAATGCTGTATATGCTGCACAAGCATCTTCAGGTACGGGTCAGTATATCCAACTTCGTTCAAACAACAACAATGCCGGTATTGTTACTACAGTTTCTGGCGGTAAGTTGAAGAGTGTAACCATCACTTTCAATTCTAAAACCACAGACCGCAAAGTTCAGGTTTATGCCAAGAATGAAGCATATACAGCCGCTACGGATTTGTATGCTGAAGGCACTCAGGGAACTCTGCTGAAGGAAATTGCAGCCAACGATGAAAGCAAAACGCTGACTGTTGAAGGCGACTATGCCTTTGTCGGCTTGAGATCTGCAAGCGGTGCTCTCTACATTGACAAGATTGAAATCACATGGGCTGGTGCTGCCGGTGGTGACTCCCAGACACAGGATGTGAAAGTGGGTATTGAGCGTCCGACATTCACCGCAGCCGACGGTACGGTGACCTACGACACTTGGCAGTACATCGAGACTGTTGACAAGTTTAACAAGAGCGCCGACGGTCTGACCGTCAAGTTCTATCAGTCTGCAGAGATTGAGGCTACCATTGTGAAGGACGAGACTCAGGAAGGCGGCTACGAGGTTAAGAGCGTATGCCATCAGGGCACAAAGAACATTTCCCTGGACTATGTCTGGAAACTGAACTGCGCCGACTATGACGGTACTCTCAAGCGTCATAAGAACGAGACCCTGGGTTCAGAGAAGTGGCAGTTCGGCTTTGACCTGACCGTTGCTGAGGGCAAGGCGTTTAACGTCAGTGCCATCGACTTCGACCTGTTGGTTGAGCAGAATCCTTCGTACTGCATCCACATCATGAAGGGTGAGACGGAAATCTATAACTCAACGTGGATTACCAAGACTGGCGGCTACAACAATGAGCAGTGGGGCGCCGGCAGTTACTGTCGCATCACCAAGGACGGCGTGTCGTTCCTCTTCGAGAAGAAGGATGCCGACGGCAATGCCATCAATTACCAGGCCATCCAATACTATCCTGGCTTTGAGGAGGGTGTAGGCACTATGACGCCTCTGGGCGACCTGAAGTTAGAGGCTGGCACCTACCGCGTCTATGCCGATGTTGACTTCAACAAGGACAGTTCGAAGGCCATGAGTTTCGACAACTTCACACTTGAAGGCGAACTGGTTGACGCTACTTCAATCAATATTACCAAGGCTGTTGTCACTACTGACGGAATCCGCTACAACTTGGCCGGTCAGAAGGTTGGCAACGACTATAAAGGTATTGTGATTATGAACGGAAAGAAGTTCATGCAGAAATAAATAACTGTTTGACACAATAATCCACCAAAATGGAACGGAATTACACCTCCGTTCCATTTTTTTTGCTTACCTTTGCAGCAGATTACTGAAACAAACAAAAAAAGATGAAACAAAGACTACTTTTGATGCTGGGCCTGCTGACTGTGATGTTAACGTTGCAGGCACAGGCCGATGGCTATGCCGGGGGCGACGGCACACGCGAGAATCCCTACCTGATCAGCAATGTCGACCAACTGGCCAAACTTGCCAACGATG
>JAFRMM010000129.1 GCA_017430675.1 Prevotella sp. | reverse complement strand
GTGGGACAGGGCGACGAGGTAATCGTGCAGAGTTTCACGTTCTGTGCATCAAGTCATCCCGTGACGTATCTGGGTGCTACGCCGGTGTTCGTGGATTCGGAAAAAGAGACGTGGAATATGGATCCGGCCTTGATGGAAGAGGCCATCAAGGACCGTATCGCCAAGACTGGCAGGAAGCCGAAGGCCATCGTGCCAGTGGCGCTGTATGGCATGCCGTACAAGATTGACCGTATCATGGAGATCGCCGACCGTTACGGGATCCCCGTCATCGAGGATGCGGCCGAGGGATTGGGCAGTCGCTATAATGGGCAGGTACTTGGCACCTTCGGAAAGTACGGCGTGCTGTCATTCAATGGCAATAAGATGATCACGACCTCGGGTGGCGGGGCACTGATAACGCCCGACGAGGACAGTTGGCGAGAGATTATGATGTATGCCACGCAGTACCGTGAGGGTTATCCGTACTACCAGCACGAGAAGATTGGCTTCAACTACCGCATGAGTAACATCTGCGCGGGTATAGGTCGAGGTCAGATGACGGTGCTGAATGGGCATATCGCTCATCATCAGCACGTGCAAGCGCTGTATGAACAGTTATTCCAGGAAATCCCTGGAATTACTGTCCACAAACAACCTTCTGGTGGTTACGACAGTAACTACTGGCTCTGCACGATTACGATCGACCCCGAGGTGAAGGTGAAAGGTCAGGAGAATGCGTATAAGACCATCGTGACGGGGGCTGTTGGTGGTGCTGCAGGTGTGATCCATGCGGCTTCGTCGGCAGTGACCGACTGTCAGCCCAACGATAATGTGGAGGCCATGCGCGTGGCCTTGGACAAGGCGGGTATTGAGGCCCGACCAGTGTGGAAACCGATGCACAAACAGCCTGTGTATAAGGATGCTCCTGCCTACGTCAATGGGGTCAGCGAGGCGATCTTTAAAGTGGGGATGTGCCTGCCCGCAGGGCCAATGGTTTCGGATGACGATGTGAAGTACATCGTCGAAACCATAAAGGATTCCATCCTTTAATTCTATTCATTTTCTCGCTCTTATTTATTGATAGTTATGAAAAGTGATAGAGGCTTAGTAAGTGTCATCATGTTGTCGAAGGACAAGGGACAGTATGTGGAGGAATCGGTCAGGAGCGTCATTGCGCAGACGTATCAGAACTGGGAGTTGATCTTTATGGATGACTCGTCGAAGGATGATACGATCAGTCAGATGATGGACTATATGAAAGACCGCCGGATCAAAGTGTCGAAGAATGTGGAGAGCAGAGGATCGGCGGTATCGATGAACTCGGCATTGCGGGATGCCAGGGGCAGGTGGATTGCCTTCCTGAACGTGGGAGATCTGTGGGAGCCTACGAAACTGGAAAAGCAGGTGGCTTTCATGGAGCAGAACGGCTATGCCTTCAGTTATACCATGTTTGGACTGATGAATGAGCAGTCAAAAGACAGGGGCATCATCATCGGGGGCAAGGCGCATATCACCTATAAAGACATGCAGAAATGCTGTTGGCCAGAGTATCTGACTGTGATGTATGACGCGGAGAAAGTCGGAAGGATGCACGTCCGTAACCTTAAGAAACATAACGACTATGCCCTCTGGCTGAACGTCTGTGAGAAGGCGGATTGTCATCTGCTGCCAGAGGTCCTGGCCAGGCACAGGACGCACTGGGGGCTGATGGGCAGGTTCCTCCTGACGAACAAGTTCGGCTGGCGGTATGACTGTTTCCGCATCGAGGAGGATCTCGGCCCCATCAAGGCGTCGCTCTATACCATCAGGAACGGATTCTACGGCCTCGTCAAATGGTGGCGGTATGTAGAGCGGGTGCGCTCGTAGTCAGAGTCCAAACGCCGCCTTGAGCAGAGCGTACCTGTCTGCCAGTTCCAGATTGGTGTATCTGAACACGGCAGTCGATCCTACTCGGTGCAGACCGGCGGCATAGTAGTTGATCTGCACCTTGTTGAGCATGTCAATGTGCGTCTTGCGGGCCAGTTTCGAGGTGGCCACATCGCAGAGGGGCATATAGATGTTCTCGCCCTTCTCCTGGCAGTAGAGGTTTACCTGACGAGTAATGCCGCATAGTTGCAACAGTTGGCGCAGGGCTTTGTTGTAACGCTGCTTGCCGTATTTCAGATTCGGGCCCATCAGATTCAGGCGGGTCCTGTTGATGATCTCTAACGCTGGTTCGATGAGGGGTGTCATGACTTCCTGATTGGTGGTCTGGAATTTGGATGTCTTCGAAGGGATGTAGTGGACATACGGGATGCCGTCGTCTGACACTGAGACCTTATCCATCGTGAGGCGGAGCAGGTCACTGATACGGCAGCCGATGGCACAGTTCAGCACGAACAGGTCCTTGACCCACTGCAGTTCTGCCAGCACCGTGGTCGCCATCACTTGTCTAAGTTCCTCGGCCCTGAGGAAGACAGGGGCGTCATACATGACGTGCATCATCATCCGCCGCTTCTCCACCGAGATTTTCCGAAAAGGTGAGCGATTGATCTCCCCGGTATTCTCTAATTCTGCGAAGAAAGCCTGGAGCAATTTCAGGTCGTGCACCACTGTTGTATCACGCATCCGCTTTTGGGGTGGGTGATGCCCTGCTCCGCGTGGATAGAGGTTAGGGTACTGGGGCACATACCTGTGCTCATCGTAAATGAACTGCCGGAATTTTATGACCATATCGGTCGTGAAGTCACGTACCGGCATAGATTTGCGTCCGATGATGTAGAGGAATCGGTACAGTTTCCGGGCTTTCCCAAGCGCCACGGCATAACGGTCATCCCCCATCACCCCATCGCGATGGGCCTCGTCTATGAAACGCAGCAGCCGCTGGTAGATCGGTTCCTTCCTCTTCCTGACGTAGAGAACACTAAGACATCTGCTGAAATATGTAGTTATTGGTTCCATTGCTATAAAATAACGAACGAGGGCTCCCACTTATTGTGAGAGCCCTCGCCCGTTATTGGTAAGCATTCGAAACTACAACTGCGACAACGTGTATTTCAACGGATGCTTATGTTTTAAAGGATAGCATCCTTTATGGTTTCGACGATGTATCGTACATCGCTGTCAGAGACCATTGGCCCCGCTGGCAGACACATCCCCACCTTGAAGACAGCCTCTGACACGCCATTGACATACGCGGGAGCGTTTTTATACACCGGCTGGCAGTGCATCGGCTTCCACACGGGGCGAGCCTCGACATTGGCCTGATCCAGTGCCACACGCAGCGCCTCCACATTATCGTTGGGCTGGCAGTCGGTTGTGGCAGATGATGCAGCATGGATCACACCCGCAGCACCGCCCACGACACCGGTCACGATCTTCCTATAGGCATTCTCCTGACCCTTGATCCTCAATTCCGGATCAAGGGTAATGGTACAAAGCCAATAGTTGCTATCATATTCGCCTGTTGCAGGTTGAGAATGGACTGTAATACCCTTCACATCCCTCAGCAACCCCTCATAGAGTTTCTGCACGTGCTGATGATGAGCGATATGCCCATTCAGCACCGTCATCTGTCCACGGCCAATACCCGCGCAGATGTTACTCATGCGGTAGTTGAAGCCAATCTTCTCGTGCTGGTAGTACGGATAACTCTCACGGTACTGCGTGGCATACATCATGATCTCGCGCCACTCGTCTTCGTTGGCGGTAATCAGTGCACCGCCACCAGATGTGGTAATCATCTTATTACCGTTAAACGACAGCACACCATACTTGCCGAACGTGCCCAGTACCTGACCCTTAAATCTTGAACCGAATCCCTCTGCCGCGTCCTCAATCACGGGAATTTCATACTTGTTGGCAATCTCCATGATGCGGTCAATCTTGTACGGCATGCCATACAGCGCCACGGGCACGATGGCCTTGGGTTTCTTCCCCGTTTGAGCGATACGGTCCTTGATGGTCTCTTCCATCAAGGCCGGATCCATATTCCACGTCTCTTTTTCCGAATCCACGAACACCGGCGTAGCACCCAGATACGTCACGGGATGACTTGATGCACAGAACGTGAAACTCTGCACGATTACCTCGTCGCCCTGTCCCAC
>JAFRMM010000128.1 GCA_017430675.1 Prevotella sp. | reverse complement strand
TCTTCTGCTACTATATTATTGCCACGATGCTGCCCATCGACAAGATCATCGGTAAGATCTATCCGCTCTTCGCCTTCTCGCTGCTGTTCATGGCAGGGGCGTTGATGGTGTGGCTCTTCCTACACTGGCCCACGGTGCCCGAACTCTGGACGAACTTCTATAACATGGGTGCCGCTACCGAGCCAGACACTTGGAAGGACAATATCTTCCCGGCCCTCTTCATCACCATTGCCTGTGGTGCCATCTCTGGCTTCCACGGCACGCAGAGTCCGCTGATGGCCCGTTGCGTGAAGAGCGAGAAGCAGGGGCGTCCCATCTTCTACGGTGCCATGATCACCGAGGGTATCGTTGCCCTTATCTGGGCCACGGTGGCCTCCTGGTTCTTCTACGGCAATCCTGCCCCGGGCTACGAACTCATCCAGAACGCTACGGCCGGCTTCCATACCTCGGCACCTGCCGTGGTGAACCTCGTGTGTAACGACTGGCTGGGTGTGGCCGGTGCCATCCTCGCTATGCTGGGTGTGGTGGCAGCGCCGATCACCTCGGGTGATACCGCCTTCCGCTCTGGTCGTCTGATCGTGGCCGAGTGGCTGAAACTCGACCAGCGTCCCATCCCGAAGCGCCTGTATATCTGTGTGCCGATGTTCACCTGTTCGATCGCAATGCTCATCTGGCAGATCGAGAACCCTGACGGTTTCAACACCATCTGGCAGTATTTCGGCTGGAGCAACCAGGCACTTTCGGTGTTCACGCTCTGGACGGTCACGGTCTATCTGGTACGCCAGAAGAAAGCCTTCTGGATCACGCTGATCCCTGCCCTCTTCATGACGACGGTATGTTCCACCTACCTCTTCGTCTCCAAACAGGCATTCCGTCTGCCCGACAGTGTGGGTTATCCCTTGGGAGGTGTCTGCCTCGTTGTGGCTATCGTATGGTTTGTGGTCTGGTATAGGAAAGAAACAAAACAGAATTAAACTAATAGGAATACGATTATGAAGAAAGTATTCATGTCAATGATCGCCCTGATGATGGTGATGAGTGTAAGTGCACAGAAGTATCTCAATGAGTCGATGACACCGTTCTCACAGGGAAAGGCCTATGTAGGTGCCTCGCTTTCGGGACTCGACCTCAGTTACAGCGGCATCACTGGGGGGCGTCTGGGTATTCAGGCTAAGGGGGGCTACTTCTTTGCAGACAACCTGATGGGACTCGCACAACTGGGTTATGAGAATACTGTTAAGAAGGAAGGCAATCCATCTGCCACATTCTTATTATCTGCCGGCGGTCGTTATTACATCCAGCAGAACGGTCTCTATCTGGGTGCCTCTGTCATCTACAAACATCTGGGAAAGAAGTGCGACGATTTCCTGCCGAGTGTACAGGTGGGTTACTCGTTCTTCGTCAACCGCACGGTGACTATCGAACCCGAACTCTACTACGAGCAATCGTTCAAGAACCACAAGGACTATAGCACCATAGGCCTTCGTGTTGGTATCGGCATCTATCTTTTTAAGGACACTTACAAGAATATCGTAAAATAATCCATGTTAAGCGTTGATGAACTGGTTGACAGGCTGATTGACCTGTCGTTTGCCGAGGATATCGGCGATGGCGACCATACCACCCTGTGCTGTATCCCTGAGGATGCGATGGGCAAGTCCCGTCTGCTCATCAAGGAAGACGGTATCCTCGCTGGTGTGGATATCGCCAAGGAGGTGTTCCGTCGCTTCGACCCCACCATGCAGGTAGAGGTGCTTATGGGCGACGGATCGAGAGTGAAGAAGGGCGATGTGGCCATGGTCGTGACGGGTAAGGTGCGCTCGCTGTTGCAGACGGAGCGCCTGATGCTCAATATCATGCAGCGCATGAGCGGTATCGCCACGATGACGAATAAGTATGTGGAGCGTCTGAAGGGTACGGGTACCCGTGTGCTCGACACCCGCAAGACCACCCCCGGTATGCGTATGCTCGAGAAGCAGGCCGTGAAGATCGGCGGCGGCGTGAACCACCGTATCGGACTCTTTGACATGATCCTGCTGAAAGACAACCACGTGGATTTCTCGGGCGGCATCACCAACGCCATCGACCGTTGTCATGCCTACCTGAAGGAAAAGGGTCTCGACCTGAAGATCGAGATCGAGGTGCGCTCTTTCGACGAACTCCAGCAGGTGCTCGACCATGGTGGCGTCGATCGTATCATGCTCGACAACTTCTCCGTGGCCGACACGGAGAAGGCCGTGGATATCATTGCCCATCGCTACGAGACGGAGTCGTCGGGCGGCATTACCTACGACACCATCCGCGACTATGCCGAGCAGGGTGTCGATTTCATTTCCGTCGGTGCCCTCACACACTCCGTGAAGGGACTCGACATGTCATTCAAAGCCTGTTAAAACATGAAACGTTATCTGATCATCATAAGCATGCTGGTGGCAGCGGGTGCTGCCACAGCCTGCACCAACTTTATCGTGGGTAAGAAAGCCAGCGCCGACGGTTCCGTGTTCGTCACCTATAATGCCGACTCCTACGGTGCCTTCATGCCCCTCTACCACTATCCCGCCGCCATCCACCAGCCCGGTGACATGCGCCAGATCCATGAATGGGACACCAACAAGTACCTCGGTGAGATCCCCGAGGCCATGGAGACCTATAATGTCATCGGCAACTCCAATGAGTGGCAGGTCACCGTCGGTGAGACCACCTTCGGCGGCCGTGAGGAGATGGCCGACTCGACGGGTGTCATCGACTACGGTTCGCTGATCTACATCGCCCTCCAGCGCTCGAAGACGGCCCGCGAGGCCCTGCTCGTCATGACCTCTCTGGCAGAGCAGTACGGCTATTACTCCGAGGGCGAGACCTTCTCCGTGGCCGACAAGGAGGAGGCCTGGATGCTGGAGATGATGGGTTGCGGTCCTGACCGCGCGAAGTCTAAGGAGCGTGTGGTCTGGGTGGCCGTCCGTATCCCCGAAGATGCCATTGCCGCCCACGCCAACCAGAGCCGTATCACGAAGTTCCTTGATGGCCGCTACGTGCAGGTCAAGGCAAAGGACCTGCTCAATCCCAAGGCTATCGCCAAAGCCGAGCGCAAAGCCCTGCCTTTGATGATCTGTTCAGACAACGTCGTGAACTACGCCCGTACGATGGGGTGGTACGACGGCAAGGATGCCGACTTCAGTTTTAACGCTGCCTATGCCGCTCCCGACTTCTCGGGTCGCCGCTATTGTGAGGCCCGTGTGTGGAGTTTCTTCAACCGCTTCGCCGACGACTTTTCCGAGTACGTGCCCTACGCTGCTGGTATCGAGAAGGACACCAAGGAGATGCCCCTCTGGATCATCCCCAACAAGAAGGTGACGCTCCAGGACCTGCGCGACGCCATGCGCGACCACTACGAGGGTACACCCTTCGCCCTTGACGGCAAGGGCGACATCGGCGGGGGCATGTTCGAGATGCCTTACCGCGTGTCGCCGCTCTCCTTCAAGGTTGATGACAAGGAGTACTTCAACGAGCGCCCGATCTCCACGTTCCAGACAGCCTGGTCGTTTATCTCACAAATGCGCGCCTCACTGCCCCGTGAGGTGGGCGCCTGTTTCTGGTTTGGTAACGATGACGGTAACATGGTGGCCTACACGCCGATGTACTCCTGCATCACCCGCCGTCCCAAGTGTTTCTCCGGCGAGGGCGCCGATGATGTGACGTTCTCGATGGACAACGCCTTCTGGGTATGCAACTGGGTCAGCAACATGGTCTATCCCCGTTACTCGATGATGTTCCCGAGCCTGAAAGCCGTACGCGACTCGCTCGACGCCTCCTATTCTGCCTTGCAGCCCGAGATCGAGGCCAAGGCCCTTGCCCTGCCCACTGCTGAGGAGCGTATCAAGTTCCTGACGGACTATAGTTGTCAGAAGGGCGACGAGATGATTGCCCGCTGGCAGCAACTGGCCTTCTTCCTTATCGTGAAGTACAATGACATCGTGGTGAAACCCACCGACGAGCAAGGCCGCTTCGAACGCAATAAGTTCGGTGGCGGTGCCCGCGTGCAGCGTCCTGGCATGCCTGAGCAGTATGCCCGCGACTTCATTCAGATGACAGGCGACAAGTTCCTCGTTCCTGAGAAAGAAAAGAAATAAAATGGATGCGAAGAGGATTCTCGGTTTCCTACGGCAAGTGATGGTCCACAATGACCGCCAGTGGTTTCAGACACACAAATCTGAATACGAGGCTGTAAGGGCAGATTTCGAACAGGGGGTGGAACAGGCTATCGGACGTATTATGTCATTCGACCCTGAGATCGCCCATCTGAAGGTGAAGGACTGCACTTACCGCTTCTACCGTGACACACGTTTCTCGGCCGACAAGTCTCCCTACAAGAACCACTTTGGCGCGTATATCAATGCCAAGGGTAAGAAGGCACTGCGCGGTGGCTATTACCTGCATTTGGAGCCCGACCACTGTCTGGTGGCTATGGGTAACTATTACCTGCCCACGAATATCCTGACGGCCTGCCGAAATGAGGTGATTGTCAATACCGAACAGTGGCTTAGATGCGTGGAGGACAAGGAGTTCCTGCGATATTACGGTAGCCCTGAGGCCAGTAGTTTCAAAGAACCTACCAATGTCTCCAGTTGGGATCAGCCACAGGGCTTCGGTCTGGAGAAACTCAAGACCTGTCCTGCGGGTTTTCCGAAAGACTGGCCTTACGTGCATTATCTCCGTCTGAAGGACTACTGCTGCTGGCATGCTGTCGCAGACGACTTTTTCGAGGGCGATGCATGGCTTGATACCATTGAGAAGATGTTCCGCGCTGCCAAACCTATGATGGACTTTATGAACGCTGTCATAGACGACTACGAATAACTATATTGACTATATAATATAATAAGGTATGAAAGACTTTAATTTCTATGCTCCGACGAGAGTAGTGTTTGGACGGGAATCGGAGGAGCAACTTCCGAAATTGATTCAACAGTATGGCGGCGGAAGGGTGTTGGTGCACTACGGTGGCGGCAGTGCCAAGCGTTCGGGACTGTTGGATAAGGTATATAAGATGCTTAAGGAGGCAGGCATCTCGTATGTCGAGTTGGGTGGGGTGGTGCCCAACCCGCTGCTGTCTAAGGTCAGGGAGGGCATCGACCTCTGCCGCCGGGAGCACGTGAACTTCATCCTCGCCGTGGGTGGCGGTAGCGTGATCGACTCCTCGAAGGCTATCGGCTACGGCGTGGGCTATCCTGGTGACGTGTGGGACTTCTGGGACGGTAAGGCCGTGCCGCAGGAATGTCTGCCCATCGGCGTGATCCTGACGATACCGGCTGCCGGCTCAGAGATGTCGTCGAGTTGTGTGATCACGAAGGATGAGGGTATGATTAAGCGTGGCATCAACAGTGATATCTGTCGCTGTAAGTTCGCCATCATGAACCCCGAGCGCACCTATACACTGCCAGCATACCAGACGGCCGCTGGAGCGACGGACATCATGATGCACACGATGGAGCGCTATTTCTCGAAGTATGAGGACGCGCTGCTGACCGATGCGCTTGCTGAGGCGCTGCTCCGACAGGTCATCGCATCCACCCCGGTGGTGCTCGAGGATCCTGAGAACTACGAGCACCGTGCTGCCATCATGTGGGCCAGTTCACTGTCGCACAATGATCTGATGGAGTGTGGTACGGAGAAAGACTTCGCCTCGCACCGTCTGGAGCATGAGTTGAGCGGGCTCTTCGGCGTGACCCACGGGGCTGGTCTTGCCGCCATCTGGGGCTCATGGGCCCGTTATGTGATGGATAAGCACATAAGTCGTTTCGTGAAATTCGCCGTGAACGTGATGGGCGTTGCCGTGCCTGTCGCTGACGCGGAACAACTCGCTGCCGACCCCGAGGCCCAGAAGGCCATCGCCTTAAGGGGTGTCGAGGCCATCGAACGTTTCTTCAAGAGCATCGGCATGCCAATCAGTATTCCTGAACTGATAGGCCGACCTGCCACAGACGAGGAGATAGCGGAAATGGTGCGCAAGTGCAGCCGCGATGGTAAGATCACCGTTGGTGCTATGGAGGTTTTGGCGGAAAAAGATATGAAATTGATATACAAAATGGCTAATAAGTGATAAATTGTTGCATATTTGATAAAAAAAGTTACGAATTATTTGTTTGTTTCAGAAAATATGTTTACTTTTGCACCCGAATTTAAACATGAGAGAACGAATGAAGAGTCTGAATCTACTTAACGGCCTTATTATTATTCGACTGCAGGGAGCAGGCGGAAGTGATGAGGTGCGCGTAGATGCATGATGCGAAAGAACATTAAACATTAAATAAGTAACGAGCCTTTCTCACTTCCGAGTGCGAAAGGCATTTTTTTTAGATTATGAGCGACAGATTATTTGTTTTCGACACGACGCTCCGCGACGGAGAACAGGTACCAGGATGCCAGTTGAACACCGTAGAGAAGATACAGGTGGCCAAGGCGCTGGAACAGTTGGGCGTAGATGTCATCGAGGCAGGATTCCCCATTTCGAGTCCTGGCGACTTCAACAGTGTGATTGAGATTTCCAAGGCCGTCACGTGGCCCGTAATCTGTGCATTGACACGTGCCGTGGAGCGTGATATCGACACGGCCTTCGAGGCTCTGAAGTTTGCCAAGCACAAGCGTATCCACACGGGTATCGGCACCAGCGACGAGCATATCAGGTATAAGTTCAACTCCACCCGTGAAGAAATCCTCGAAAGGGCCGTGGCGGCCACCAAGTATGCCAAGCGCTTCGTGGATGACGTGGAGTTCTACTGCGAGGATGCGGGTCGTACCGACAATGAGTATCTGGCGCAGGTGGTGGAGGCTGTGATCAAGGCCGGTGCCACTGTCGTGAATATCCCCGACACCACGGGCTACTGTCTGCCACAGGAGTACTTCGAGAAGATCAAGTACCTGAAGGAGCACGTGGATAATATCGACCAAGCCATTATCTCTACGCACTGTCATAATGACCTGGGCATGGCCACAGCCAATACCTTCAACGGCGTGATGGCGGGTGCCCGACAGGTGGAGGTGACCATCAACGGTATCGGCGAGCGCGCTGGCAACACCTCTCTCGAGGAAATTGTCATGATCCTGAAGTGTCATAAGCAACTTGGCATCGAGACGAACATCAACACGACGAAGATCTATCCGACATCGCGCATGGTGTCGAGTCTGATGAACATGCCCGTGCAGCCGAATAAGGCCATCGTGGGCCGTAACGCCTTCGCCCATTCTAGTGGCATCCATCAGGACGGTGTGCTGAAGAATGTGCATACCTACGAGATCATGGATCCCAAGGATGTGGGCATCGACGACAACAGCATCGTACTGACGGCCCGTTCAGGACGTGCTGCCCTGAAGCACCGCCTCCACGTGAATGGTGTGGAACTGGAAGAGCATAAACTCGACCATGTCTATGAGAAGTTCCTGTTGTTGGCCGATCAGAAGAAGGAGGTGACGGATGCCGACGTGCTGATGTTGGCTGGTGCTGACACCGCAGAGGCTCACGCCGTGAAACTCGACTTCCTGCAGGTGACCACGGGTAAGGGCGTGAAGAGCGTGGCCTCGATAGGTCTCGACATCAGCGGACAGAAGTTTGAGGCTGCCGCCAGCGGTAATGGTCCTGTGGATGCTGCCATCAAGGCCCTGAAGAAGATCATCATGAAGCAGATGACGCTGAAGGAGTTTACCATCCAGGCTATCTCTAAGGGCTCCGACGATGTGGGTAAAGTACACATGCAAGTGGAGTACGACGGTTCGCTCTATTACGGCTTCGGTGCCAACACGGATATCGTGACGGCCAGCGTCGAGGCATATATAGACTGTATCAATAAATTTAAAAAGAACGACGAATGAATACATTGTTTGACAAGATATGGGATGGGCACGTGGTGCAACAGGTGGAGGATGGCCCCACGCAGTTGTATATCGACCGTCTGTACTGCCATGAGGTGACCTCGCCCCAGGCATTCGACGGCATGCGGGCCCGCGGACTGAAGTGCTTCCGTCCGGAGAAGATCTATTGTATGCCCGATCATAACACACCAACACATGACCAAGACAAGCCCATCGCTGATCCAGTATCGAAGACACAGGTGGATACGCTGGCCAGGAATGCCGCTGAGTTCGGGCTGACGCATTATGGTATGATGTCGAAGGATAATGGCATCATCCATGTGGTAGGCCCCGAGAAAGGCCTGAGCCTGCCGGGTATGACGATCGTCTGTGGCGATTCCCATACCTCTACTCATGGCGCGATGGGAGCCGTGGCCTTCGGCATCGGCACCTCGGAGGTGGAGATGGTGATGGCCTCGCAGTGTATCCTCCAGCAGAAGCCCAAGTCGATGCGCATCAGTATTAATGGGACATTAGGAAAGGGTGTGACGGCTAAGGACGTGGCACTTTACCTGATGGCGAAACTGACGACTTCTGGTGCCACAGGCTACTTCGTAGAGTATGCGGGTGATGTCGTCACCGCCTTGTCGATGGAAGGTCGTTTGACGCTCTGTAATCTCTCCATTGAGATGGGTGCACGTGGCGGATTCATTGCTCCAGATGAGACCACCTTCGCGTATATCAAGGGCCGTGAGTTTGCCCCCAAGGGCGAAGCCTGGGACAAGGCTGTCGCTTACTGGAAGACCTTGAAGAGCGGCGACGATGCCGTGTTCGACAAGGAACTCTCCTTCGATGCTGCCGACATTGAGCCACGCATCACCTACGGCACGAACCCGGGCATGGGTGTCGGCATCACGGAGGCCATTCCTGCTAACGGGCGAATGGCAAATTCACCTGAACAGGGCTTCGAGAAGGCACTCAATTATATGGGATTCAAGCCTGGACAGAAGTTGATAGGTACGAAGGTCGATTACGTGTTCCTCGGGGCCTGTACCAACGGACGCATCGAGGATTTCCGTGCCTTTGCCTCTATCGTGCAGGGGAAGAAGAAAGCAGCCGATGTCATCGCCTGGCTCGTCCCTGGCTCATGGGCTGTAGATCGTCAGATCCGTGAAGAGGGGCTTGACAGGGTGCTCGAGGCAGCAGGCTTCGAGATCCGTCAGCCTGGCTGTTCGGCCTGTCTGGCGATGAACGATGATAAGATACCTGTCGGCAAACTGAGTATTTCGACCTCTAACCGTAACTTTGAGGGCCGTCAGGGACCTGGTGCCCGTACTATCCTGGCCTCACCTTTAGTCGCTGCGGCAGCAGCCGTCACTGGAGTAATCACTGATCCGAGAAAATTATTATGAAACAAAAGTTTGATATTATCACAAGCACCTGTGTACCGCTTCCGTTGGAGAATGTGGATACCGACCAGATCATCCCTGCCCGTTTCCTGAAAGCCACGACGAGGGAGGAGCGTTTCTTTGGCGACAACCTGTTCCGTGACTGGCGCTATAATGCTGACGGCACACCCAACAAGGACTTCGTACTCAACGACCCCAAATATTCGGGGTGTATCCTTGTGGCGGGCAAGAACTTCGGCTCGGGGTCGAGTCGTGAACATGCGGCCTGGGCTATCGCCGGCTACGGCTTCCGCGTGGTGATCAGTTCGTTCTTCGCTGATATCCATAAGAACAACGAACTGAACAACTTCGTGCTCCCCGTAGTGGTGTCGGAGCCTTTCCTCGCCGAACTCTTCGAGAGCATCCAGAAGAATCCGGAGACGGAGGTGGAGGTGGATCTGCCGAACCAGACGGTCACCAACAAGGCTACGGGGAAGAGCGAGCACTTCGAGATCAACGGCTATAAGAAGCACTGTCTGATGAACGGACTTGACGATATTGATTTCCTGGTGCAGAATCAAGAGAAGACAGAACTATGGGAACAGCAGAGCAAGTAAATATGTATCAGCGGCTCCAGCCGTTTGTGGAGATCATGGACTCCACGTTGCGCGACGGGGAGCAGACCAGTGGCGTGAGTTTCCTGCCGCATGAGAAACTGATCATCGCCCGTATGCTACTGCGCGACCTGAATGTCGATCGTATTGAGGTGGCTTCGGCCCGTGTCTCTGAGGGTGAGAAGGAGGCCGTGAGCATGATCTGCCGCTACGCCCGTCAGATCGATATGCTCGACAGGGTGGAGGTGCTCGGTTTCGTGGATGGCGGTAAGAGCGTGGATTGGGTGGATTCCTGTGGCTGTAAGGCCATCAACCTGTTGGCAAAGGGTTCGCTGCGCCATTGTCAGGAACAGTTGCACAAGAGCCCCCAGGAGCATATTGACGATATCGTCAGAGAGGTGAAGTATGCCCGCAGTAAGGGCATCACCGTAAACCTCTATCTTGAGGACTGGTCGAATGGCATGAAGGACTCACCCTCGTATGTCTATGACATGATGGATCAACTCTGTGACATTGGCATCCGTCGGTTTATGTTGCCCGATACCCTCGGCATCATGAATCCCCTGCAGTGCATCGAGTACTTTCGGAAGATGATGAAGCGCTATGCCGATACGCACTTCGACTTTCACGCCCACAACGACTACGACCTGGCCGTCAGCAATTCACTGGCTGCCGTGTTGAGTGGCGCAAAGGGTCTCCACGTGACGGTAAACGGTCTGGGTGAGCGCTGTGGCAATGCCCCGTTGTCAAGTGTGCAGGTGATCCTCAAGGATCAGTTCCACGCCAAGACGAACATCATCGAGAATAAACTCAACGACATCTCCCGTCTGGTGGAGAGTTACAGTGGTATCGCCGTGGCACCGAATCAGCCGATCATCGGCGATAATGTTTTCACGCAGGTGGCGGGTGTCCATGCCGACGGGGATAAGAAAAACGGTCTCTATCAGAATGAACTTGTGCCAGAGCGGTTCGGACGCAAACGCGAATATGCCTTGGGCAAGAACAGTGGACGGGCTAACATCACCAAGAATCTCGAGGAACTGGGATTGGAGTTGACACCCGAGCAGACGAAGCGTGTTACACAGCGTATCACGGAACTTGGCGACAAGAAGGAAATCGTCACTCAGGAGGATCTGCCATTCATTGTGAGCGACGTGCTGAAACATGATGCACCAGAGGATAAAGTGAAGTTGGTAAGTTACGTAGTTTCAACGGCCTACGGTCTGAAACCTGGAGCAAATATCAAAGTAGAGATTAATGGTCAGGAGTATGAGGCTTCGGCCACGGGTGACGGTCAGTATGATGCCTTCGTGAAGTCGCTGCGTTATATCTATAAGAAGTATCTTGACCGCACGTTCCCCATCCTGCAGAACTATCAGGTGAGCATCCCGCCAGGAGGTCGTACGGATGCTCTGGTGCAGACCGTCATCACTTGGAATGACAATGGTAGGATCCTCCGTACGCGAGGCCTCGACGCAGACCAGACGGAGGCCGCTATCAAGGCTACCTTTAAGATGTTGAATATTTACGAAAAAGAACAGAATAACGAACTATGAAATTGAAGATTGCAGTACTTGAGGGCGACGGTATCGGCCCTGAGATCATGAAGCAAGGTGTGGCGGTGCTCGACGCGATAGCCAAGAAGTGCGGACACCAGTTTGAATACGAGGGGGCCATCTGCGGGGCCCATGCCATCGACGAGGTGGGCGATCCTTATCCCGATGCCACCCACGAGGTGTGTATGCGTGCTGATGCCGTACTCTTCGCGGCTGTCGGCTCGCTGAAGTACGACAACAACCCTACGGCCAAGATCCGTCCTGAGACGGGTCTGTTGGCCATGCGCAAGAAACTCGGTCTCTTCGCCAATGTCCGTCCGGTGGCTACCTTCGATTGTCTGTTGCATAAGTCACCGCTGAAAGACGAACTCCTGCGGGGGGCCGACTTCGTGGTGATCCGTGAACTGACGGGCGGCATGTATTTCGGCGAGAAGTACCAGGACAACGACAAGGCTTTTGATACGGATATCTACACCCGTCCGGAGATCGAGCGCATCCTGAAAGTGGCCTTCGAGATGGCCATGACGCGCCGTAAGCACCTCACCGTGGTGGATAAGGCCAACGTGCTGGCCTCTTCCCGTCTGTGGCGCCAGATCGCCAAGGAGATGGAACCCCTGTATCCTGAGGTGACCACCGACTATATGTTCATCGACAATGCCTCGATGCGTGTGCTGACGGAACCCCGTTTCTTCGATGTCATCGTGACGGAGAACACCTTTGGCGATATCCTTACCGATGAAACATCATGCATTACGGGCTCCATGGGACTCCAGCCGTCATCGTCCTTAGGCGAGTACACCCCGCTCTTCGAACCGGTTCATGGCTCCTGGCCGCAGGCTGCCGGACAGAACCTCGCCAATCCACTGGCACAGATCCTCTCGGCCGCCATGCTCCTCGAGCATTTCGGGCTGGAGAAGGAGGGTGGCCTGGTGCGTGAGGCCGTCAATGCCTCGCTCGACGCTAATATCCGTACCCCGGAGATCCAGGTTGAGGGTGGTGTCAAGTACGGCACACGCGAGGTGGGCGAGTGGATCGTCAACTATATCAACAATGCGTAAACTGTTAATAATGATAACGTTGCTTGCGGGTGTCTGTGCTGATGCGCAGACACCCCGCGAGTGGCGTGACTCCGTATCCACGCTCATCGAGGCCATCCGTCTGGATCCCAAGAATACGGATCTTCGTCTGAAGAAAGCCGAGGCTAACATCAACCTCCAGCAGTGGGAGTATGCCATTGAGGAATACGGTGATGTGCTCCGTCTCGACGACCATAACCTCGCGGCTCTCTATTTCCGTGCCTATTGCCATATTCAACTGCGCCATTATGATATGGCCAAGGCCGACTATGATGCCTTCCTCGCCATCCAACCGCAGCACTTCGAAGCCCATCTCGGTCTGGCGCATGTGTTACAGAAGATGGGGCGTAAGGCGGAGGCCTTCGAGGAACTGAACCTCATCGTGCAGCAGTTCCCTGACAGTGCTGATGCTTATGCCGCGCGTGCTGCTTACGAGACGGAACAGAAACTCTACGATGTGGCCCTCTATGACTGGGATGAGACCCTGCGACGCCATCCTGAGAATGCGGAGTATGCTGTCTCCAAGGCGGATGTGCTGCTGGACTTAGGCAGAAGGAAGGAAGCCCGTGAGACGCTCGATGCCGTGGTCCTTCAGGGCGTGCCAAGAGGAGCCTTGAAGGAATGGTACGACAAGTGTAAGTGAAATCTTAGTGTAAATAGGGGTTATAGCGCAGTTCCTCACCGATGGTGGTCTTGGGACCATGACCGCTATACACCACCGTCTCGGCTGGCATCGGGGCAAGGACGTTCTGCAGACTGTTCATCAGTTCCTCGTAACTGCCACCGTCGAAGTCTGTCCGTCCCACGCTCATCTTGAAGAGCGTGTCACCCGTGAAGACGATATGCTCTGCTTCGCAGTAGAACACCACACCGCCCCGGGAGTGGCCTGGTGTCTTCAGCACCCTCAACTCATGACTGCCGAAGCGGATCACCTCATCTTTCTCAAAGGTTCTGCCCACGGGCGGGTATTCGCGTCTTAGGGGTACGCCGATCATCTCCTGGAACTGTTTCGACAGGTTGCTCACCAGTGACCTGTCCTCCTCCGCTATCTCCACCTTCAGACCGTATTTGTTATAGATCGTGTCGATGCCGAAGTTATGGTCGAAGTGTCCGTGGGTGGCCAGCAGATGTGTGGGTTTCAGACCGTTCTCATCAATATAGTTGGTGAGGGCGTCGCGCTCCTGGTCATAGTAGGCGCCGCAGTCGATGATGACGCATTCCTTTGTGTCGTCGTTCACCACATAGGTGTTCTCCTGAAGCAGGTTGAACATGAAGGTCTTGACGTTCAGCATGGCAGATAGATGACGTGTTTTTCCTTGAACCACTCATCCTTGAAGAATGTGCTGATATCCGTGGTCTCCACGATCTTGTAGAAGGGCCTGGTCTCGGTCTGCAGGTCACCGCCCTTCAGGCAGATGACACCGTTGGGCAGTGGGTTCTTCTGCGTCTTCGAGATGTTCTTGCGGACGATCTTCACCAGATCGGGTAGGGGCATCACGGCACGACTCACCACGAAGTCGTACTTTCCCTTCTCGTCCTCGCCGCGCAGATGCTCAGGATGACAGTTCTTCAGGCCGATGGCATCGCATACCTCCTGGGCCACACGGATCTTCTTGCCCGTGCCGTCGATGAGTCTGAACTGGCATTCCGGGAAGAGGATGGCCAGGGGAATGCCGGGGAACCCGCCACCCGTGCCGAAGTCGAGGATCCGGGTGCCTGGCCTGAAACGGATCACCTTGGCAATGGCCAGGGAGTGGAGCACATGGTGCTCGTAGAGTTGGTCGATATCCTTGCGCGAGATCACGTTGATCTTCGCGTTCCAGTCGCGGTAGAGTGCGTCCAGCATCTCGAACTGCCGTTGCTGTTCCTCCGTCAGTTCAGGGAAATACTTGAGGATGAGTTCTGCTGCCATATCTTAGTGTTCAAAGGAATTTTTCAGAATGTTCTCCACATCGCTGAAGGGAATGATCAGTTCTGTGCTTCCCATGGCGTAGGGCGCGATCTCATATGGATTATAGATGAAGGTAATGGTTTCTTCACTGAGGATAAAATTCTCGGACGGGAACATGTCCATGGAGTAAAGATAACCCTTATCGTGCAGGGCGTTCAGGGTACTGCAGCCAGTCTTGTTCTTCAGCGCTTTCAGCAGTACGTTCTTCAGCGGCTGCTCATAGCCGGAGGCAAAGATGTCGGCCAGGGTCAGATGACGGCCTGTCTTTGCCTCGAAGTTCATGGTGATCTGTTGGTTGATGCCATGGGCACCACCCTCGTAGTAATCGATGGTCGCCAGATAGACAATGGTGCCCTTGCTCCCTTTCTGGGTGCTTGTCTCGATGATATAATGGTACTGATACCATGCCCGTTTGGTCGTGTCGCCACGATCCTGATTGTAGAGGGGCAGCATGGTCTCCTTGTACGATTTGGTATAATCCTCGGCAAAGGCCTCAGTAGCCAGTTTCATCGTAGCCTCATCACGGTCCAGCAGCCGTTTCATCACGGTCGTGTTGATCAGTTCGCCTCTGTGTCCGCTGGCTTCCGTGGCTTCTTCCATGCTCAGATGTACCATACAGGTGGGCGAGTTCTCCTCGTTGGAGAGCACGACGGTCTTGTCGGCCGTGACCGTCTCAAATTCCACGTCGTCTTCATCTCCTCCATGACAACTGGCCATCGACAGGAGCAGACATAACAGAGGAAGGATATACTTCTTGTGCATTGACATATTTCTGAATTTAGCGGCAAAATTACACTTAAATTGCCAAAATAGCAAATTTCTCATCTAAAATTATTAATTTTGCACCCAAAATTCAGAGAAATGAAGCAGAGAGCGCTCAAGGCAGCCCTTTTCGACCTCGATGGTGTGGTCTTCGATACCGAGCCGCAGTATTCCGTCTTCTGGGGCAGTATCTGTCGGCAGTACCATCCTGAGCACCCGGGGTTGGAGCATGAGATCAAGGGCTCCACGCTCACACAGATCTACGACCGTTGGTTCAGCGGCGATCTGGCAGCGGAGCGGGAGAGCATCACCCGTCGGCTCGATGCCTACGAGGGGTCGATGCACTACGACTTCATTGCCGGCTTCGAGGCACTGGTCGCAGACCTGCATGCCCACGGGGTGCGCACGGCCGTCGTCACCAGTTCCAACGTGCCCAAGATGGAGAGTGTCTATCGCTACCAGCCCGGCTTCCGTAGCCTCTTTGATGCCATCCTCACCTCCGAGGACTTTGAGCACAGCAAGCCCGATCCCGACTGTTATCTGAAAGCAGCGGAACGTCTTGGCGCCCAGACAGATGAGTGTATCGTCTTCGAGGACAGTTTCAACGGCCTCCGTTCCGGCAGGGCTGCACAGATGGCTGTCGTGGGACTGGCCACGACGAACAGTGCGGAAGCCATCGCCCCCTTGTCTGATATACAGATTACGGACTACACGGGTATCGGCTATACAGACCTGCTGTCGCTTCTCAATCAACATAACCGCCTATGAACTCTCAGAACACACCTGTACATATCCGTCTCTGGCATCATGATTTCTGGCGTATGGCCATTGCCAATCTGCTATTGACAATGTCCGTGTATATGCTGATACCCACGATGCCCCGTTGGCTCATGGCCGATCAGGGTCTGTCGGCTATGGAGACGGGCATAGCCATGGGTGTCTTCGGCATCGGACTCTTCGCCTTCGGGGCCTTTGTGTCTTTCCTGGTGCAGCATTATCGCAGAAACGTAGTTTGCGTATGGGCTGTCCTGGCCATGACGGCACTCATGGGACTACTCTATTATATAGAGGCCCAGCGCTGCGAGTTCGTGGAGTTCTGGCTGGTGCTGGTGCAGCGCCTGGCACTGGGTGCGACCTTTGGGCTGGCGCAGATGGTGCTGACGAGTACCCTTATCATCGACACCAGTGAGAGTTATCAGCGTACGGAGGCCAACCATGCCGCCGCGTGGTTTAGCAGATTTGCCCTTTCCCTGGGGCCACTGGCCGGACTGCTCTTGCTGCGCCTGGTGGGTTTCGACAGTGTCGTGCTTGCCGCTGGTGGTGTGGCTCTTGTCGCCGTCCTGCTCATCGTGTTGGTCAGATTCCCTTTCCGGGTACCTGAGGACGACATCCCTACGGTCAGTCTCGACCGTTTCTTCCTGCCTCATGGTTTCCCCCTGTTTGTCAACCTGCAACTGATCATGCTGGCCGTGGGCATGCTGTTCGCCCTGTCGCTTTCCGAGAGTTTCTATGCCATGATGATGGTGGGCTTCCTGTTTGCGCTGCTGGCCCAGCGGTTTGTCTTCCGCGATGCTGAGATGAAGAGTGAGGTGGTCTCTGGTCTGATCCTCATGAGTGCCGCCTTTCTCATGATGCTGACGCACCCTCAGCCCGTCGTGTGGTATATCGCTCCCGTGTTTGTGGGATTCAGCCTGGGCATCATCGGCTCGCGGTTCATGCTGTTCTTCATCAAACTCAGCCGCCACTGTCAGCGCGGCACGTCACAGAGCACCTTCCTGTTGGGGTGGGAGAGCGGTATCGCCTGGGGACTGGGCATCGGACTGGCTCTTTTTCATGGCAAGGCAGATGCCCTGTTGATCACAGCACTTGTACTGGTTGTGTGTGCCTTAGGACTTTATCACTTCACACACAACTGGTTTCTCAGGAACAAGAACAGATAAAGTACCCCAAACGGTAGAGTTTGAAGACGGTGATGCTGGGATGCCTTCCGCAGAGGGTGCGCCGCTCCAGTGAGCCCAGGAGTCTGTGCCAGAGGCGTATCACCCAGATGACGGCGGGAATATGGATGTTGCCCACGAGGGTGAGCAGTCGCGAATAGCCGCGCAGTTCGTCGCGGAACTGTCCTAACGTCCGCAGTCCCTCTTCCGTCTTGGCCACGAAGTCAGCATTACTCTCAAAGGTACAGAAGCCGAGCGGATTGTCGATATGCTCGATGGCGATGTGCTGTTGTCGGAAGGTCTTGCCCAACAGCACATCCTCGTAGCCGTAGTGGCGGAACCGTTCATCAAAGGGATATTGCAGCATCAGGTCACGGCGCACGAAGAGGTTGGCCGTGTGCAGGTGCTGGTACGGTGCCTTCTGGCGCTCAGGAGCCGTGTGGCGGGCCTCTTCCGCTTTCTCGTAGCGGTAGCGCAGGTTGCCCTTGAGCGTGTCGGGATCCCCGCCGATGCTCACCCCTCCGTCGATGACGGTATCACAACTGCTGTCGAGATAGCGGCGGATATAATTGTCGCTGACCACCGTCATGTCACTGTCGATGAAGAGCACGTAGGCGTATTGTGCTTCCCTGACGAGGAAGTTACGGATGGCAGCACGCCCCACGTTCTCCTGTCTGACGATATAACGGCAGTGTGACAGACTGCCGATCGCTTGGTTCTCGGCGACAGTCTGACCATCCGTCGAGCCGTCGTCGGCCACGATCACCTCATAGTTGATGCCCGCCGCCGTCAATTGACGCACCAGCCCTTTCACCAGCGTCACACAGACGTGATTGTAGGTCGGTATCAGAACAGAGACTTCCTGCTTCCTCATCATTTTATCCGGAACAACACTGCAAAGATACGGCTTTATTTCGAAATAACCAAACATCCTGGCCCATTCTTGTGTTTTCTGAGCCGAAAAGCACTGCTTATTCGCGGAAAAATTTGGAAGTTGGCAGAATAATGCTTATCTTTGCATCCTGTATCTATGATATAAGGAACATACACTAAAAAATATGAAAAGACTAAGGATGATCTTTGTGGGCGCACTGCTGCTGACGATGAGCACAGCCGTTGCCCAGGATGTCAACCAAGTGGTTGACAGTGTGAAGTCCGGTCTGAAGGCCGGTTCCGTGAAAGAGGCTTATAAAACCATGACAGATGCCTTCAAGGTGAAGAAGGCTGAGGCTGACTCGCTGGTGGGTACGTGGGTCTATGCCGAACCTGCCGTCTATGCCACGAAGGGCAACCTCCTGATGAAACTGGCTGAGAACGCCACGGCTAATCAGTTGGAGAAGTTGCTGGATAACTATATCCAGAAGAGCAATATCACCCCTGAGAACACGTCGATCACCTTCAACCAGAACGGCACCTTTGTGCGTCAAGTCGCAGGGCGTGAGGCCCAGGGGGTCTGGTTGGTGAATGGCGAGAAACTGATCCTTGGCATCGGCAACGTGATGACGGCTGATATCACCACCCATCAGGATGGTGAGAAACTGATGTTGCTCATAGATGTGGATAAGTTGATGAGCGCCATGAAACTGCTGGGGGCCATGAAGGACACCAAGACGAATAACGCCCTTATTAAACTGACGAAGAAGATCCCAGGGCTTCAGGCGGGCCTCTCGCTTGTTAAAAAACAATAAAATATGAATGTGCCTGTGCGTGTGTAAGGTGAAAAAGTAGTACCTTTGCAGCCGCTATTACGAGATAATGGCATGAAATTCAAAATTTAAACAACAAAATTACAACAAAATGGCAACAAAAATCAGATTGCAGCGCGGTGGTCGTAAGGGCTATGCCTTCTACAGAATCGTGATCGCTGACGCTCGTGCACCACGAGATGGTAAGTTTACTGAGAAGATTGGTACGTATAATCCCAACACCAATCCTGCCACAGTAGATTTGAATTTCGAGCGTGCACTCTATTGGGTGGAGGTTGGTGCCCAGCCCACAGACACAGTACGTAACATCCTGAGCCGCGAGGGCGTCTATCTCATGAAGCACCTGAAGGGTGGCGTGAAGAAGGGCGCATTCGACGAGGCTACAGCCCAGAAGAAGTTCGATGCCTGGAAGGCTGACAAACAGAACGGTCTGGCCAAGATCGCTGAAGAGGTTGCCAAGGCCAAGAAGGAGGTTGCTGCCAACGCTCTGAAGGCAGAGAAGGCCGTGAACGAGGCCATCGCCAAGAAGGTGGCTGACAAGAAGGCCGCCGAGGCTGCCGCCAAGGCTGAGGCAGAGGCTGCAAAGGCTGCTGAGGCCGCTGCTGCTGAGGCTCCTGCTGAGGCTCCCGCAGAGGAGGCTGCTCCTGCCGCTGAAGCACCCGCCGAGGCTTAATTCAATTGAAAATTAAAAAATGAAAAATCAGGGCTGCGCCGGAAGGTGCGGCCCTTATTTTTGTGCCCAGAAATCAAGGTACTGCTTGGCGACCTTGATGTGGTCGTGATGACGGCGGACGTACTCGACGCTCTGCACCTTGAGCATGGGGATACGATCGGGGTGGAGCACCAGTTGTTCCAGTTCGGCATAGACACTCTCGTAGGTGGGCTCGACGTTGATGATGGGGCGCAGTTCCGTCTCATGGAGGATCTCGTAGTTCTCGGGCTCTCCGCCGCCGATGCAGATGATGCCCTTCGACATGGCCAGCAGGGGGTTCATGGAGGGGGTATAGGCATAGAGTTGGTCGAGGATGGCATCCGAGTTCTCCATCATCCGGCAGTATTCCCCGAAGGGTACGGACTCCGCGATGAGGAGTTTCATCCTGTGCCCGTATTTCGTGCGGATATCCTCTGCGGCACGGAGCATGATGTCAGTGCCCTTATAGGCGGACCGCTCGCGGTTGATGCCGATGAACACGACCACCTTGGAGGCCATGACCCTGGAAACCGTGAAGGTGTCGGGCATCTTGATGGGATAGGGGATATAGGTGGTCTTCTCAGGGAAGGCGGGGTGGTAGCAGACCCAGTACTCATAGAGGCCGGTGATGATACCGTCGCAGTCGTCGGCGATCATCTTGTTCAGGCGCTCCTTCGCTGTGC
This sequence comes from Prevotella sp., assembly GCA_017430675.1. Next base: position 5,434 of record JAFRMM010000128.1, on the reverse strand, counting down.
CGAGCCAGTCCTGCTGGTAACGGAGGGCCTCAGGATCGGTGCGCACCTCGTCGCCGAAGTTGAAGTCGCTGTAGCGCAGGGGCTTGTCGTACGTGCAGGTGTGCACCCAGTACCAGTCCATGCCGAAGCCGCCGAGGAACACCTTCCTGTTGTGGCGGCGCAGGTAACGGTAGATGGGGAAGAGTTGTTCGGCCTTCAGTTCGAAGAAGACGGAGTTGATGAGTTGTACCACGTCGTAGCCCCTGAGGCGCGGCAGCAGGGCATATACCTTGGCCAACAGCAGGAAACCGCCCACCTTTCCCGGTCTGCGCGACACGTCGATGTCGCGGGGGTAGTCCTTCCAGAAGTCACCGTTGGAGACAACGGTCACCTGGTGCCCCATCGTGCGGAGTCCTTCGGCCAGCGTGGCGTGGACGTTGCTGTATTCGCCTATGAGCAGTATCTTCATCGTTCTTTGTTGATTTGGGGGATGACTCGCAGGAGGATGGAGCGGCCCGCCTGACTGTTGGACAGTCGGCGGAACCACGTGTATTTGACGGTGTAGTCGCGGTCGGGCAGGGGGAAGAGCCCTTCTTTCCTCAGGCCCTCGACCTTCCTCTCCAGATAGTGCCTCGACTGTGTCTGGCGGATGATGTTATAGAGGTAGTCCATCGTCAGTTGGGCTACTCGCCGTTGAAGAGCCGTCCGCCCGTCCGTCGGCAACCGGTCTGTCTGGAGATGGAGACGGCTGATGATGGCTCGCGTGTCATTGAGTTTTTGGAGCCTATGACGTATGTCGGACTTCGTGATGATGGAATCCGGACGCTGACGGTAGTAGTAGGCCCGGGCATTGGTGACACAGATCGTGTCGGCGCGTAACAGCAGCAACGGGGTGAACTCCTCGTCCTCGTTGTAGATGCCGGGGGTGAAGCGCAGGTCGCTCAGTGTGGTCTGCCGGAAGAGGTAGCCGCAGGCCGTGCCCCTGATGTTGTGATGCCGCATGTATTCGCTGCCGCTCATGGGATCCTGGTCGGTATAGTGGCCGGCTGTGGCACCGGTGGTGGTGAAGTCGAAGACGATGATGTCGGGATGCTTCTGGCGGGCGATGTCGAGGCAGTGCCCGTAGGGTGCCTGGAGGAGCAGGTCGTCGCTGTCAACAAACTGGAGGTACTCACCTCTGGCCATCTGTATGCCCGTGTTCCTCGCCTCGCTGAGACCTTTGTTGTTCTGGCGGATGTAGATGATGTCGTCACCATATTTCCTCAGGTCATCCATCGGACTCTTCTCCGAGCCGTCATCGACCACGATGATCTCCCGCTCGCTGTCGGACAGGGAGACGGCGAGGATGCTGTCGATACACTCGCAGAGCATCCCGACGGGCAGGTCGTAGTAGGGCAGAATGAAACTGATCAGTGGTTTCTCCATATCTTGTGAACGAGTTTGTTGAGTCTGCATAATCTGTTGATGCCCAGTTTGTTCAGGGCGATTGCCTTGATCTTTTGTACATTCTTGAAAAGGGCGGGATTTACAGGCAGGGTAGGCAGGATGGGGTCATCGTCCGTCAGTTCACAGACATCCATCTGGATGTTAAGCACGTGGAGGTAGTAGGTCTGGAAGGCCCGGTCCCGTCGCCCTATCTTGCCGATGATCTCTGCATGTGGCTGGAGGAGCATGCGGAGCGCCTCGCCGTCGGCTGTCTCGGTGATGCCCTTGCTGTTGCTGCAATAGTAGTAGAGGCCCTGACTGACCGTCTGTACCGTACCAGTCTTCTTCAGTAGCAGCGGCAGGGTGTGGGCATCCTCGAAGACCTTGCCCACGGGAAAGCGCACCTCGTCGAAGAGGCTCCTCCTGAAGATCTTGTTACAGGCATAGGTATGCTGATAGGTCCGCCCGTCGAGCCAGTAGGCTTCCATGTCGTGATAGGTCGTTTCCGGCTCGAAGTCCGTCCTGAACTGGCGGGGAGAACCGTAATGGACATAGATGGGGTATTCCAGGATGTCGATGCCGTTTGCTTGCTCCAGTCGTTTCATGAGGGGACCGTAGGTGTCTTCGGCCAGGTAGTCGTCGGAATCGACGAAAGTGATATAGTCTCCACTGGCCACATCTATCCCTGCATTACGGGCATCGCTGAGTCCGCCATTGGTCTTATGGATAACGCGGATGCGCGGGTCTCTGGCCGTCCAGTCGTCGCACAGTGCTGGGCAGCGGTCGGGCGACCCGTCATCGACGAGGATCACCTCCATGTCGGGCGTATCCTGCCGCAGCACACTCTCCACACATCTGTCGAGGGTGCCCTCCGTGCGATAGACGGGGATGACAATACTCAGTTTCATGGGCACAAAGGTACGAAATAATTTGTTATTTTGAAATAAAACGCTTAATTTTGCGTTTCAAATATGAAAATATGGCGAAAGAAACGGACGAGAGTTACCGTCATGTCCTGAAATACACAGGTGTCTTCGGTGGCGTGCAGGGCCTGAACATTGTGATGGGTCTTGTACGCACCAAGTTGATCGCCCTGTTGCTCGGCCCTTCGGGCATGGGTCTGGCCTCGCTGTTCAATACCACCGTGAACTTCGTGTCCCAATCCACGAACCTGGGTGTGGCCTTCAGTGCCGTGCGCCATGTGTCGGAACTCTACGACAAAGGCGACCGTGAGGCCCTGGAGCATTTCGTGAAGGTGATCAGGGGCTGGAGCCTGCTGACGGCCCTGTTGGGCATGCTGGTCTGTATCGTGGTTGGTCCGTTCCTGAGTCATACGACCTTCGCATGGGGTAATCACAGTCTGCATTTCATGCTGTTGTCGCCAGCCGTCGGCATGTTGGCGGTGACAGGCGGTGAGACGGCCATCCTGAAGGGCATGCGCAGCCTGGGCTCACTGGCGGCCATACAGGTGCTGGCCGTGGTGGCGGCACTGGTCATCTCCATACCTATCTACTATGTCTTCGGGGAGTCGGGCATCGTGCCTGTCATCGTACTGATGGCGCTGGCTACCATGCTGCTGACGGTGAGGTCGTCCTTCCGTCTGGTGCCTTTCCGTATCTCCGGTGCGAGGGGGATCTTGGGCGAGGGTATGGAGATGGTGAAACTGGGTGTGGCCTTCACGTTGGCGGCGGTCATCGGGAGTGCCTCGGAGATGCTCATCCGCTCGTACCTGAATGTGGTGGGCGACCTCGACATGCTGGGTCTCTATAATGCGGGCTACATGCTGACCATCACCTATGCGGGGATGGTGTTCTCGGCCATGGAGTCCGACTACTACCCGCGGCTCTCGGGGGTGCAGCATGACATCGCCGCCACGAACGAGTGCGTGAACCGTCAGATGGAGGTGTCGCTGCTGCTGCTCTCGCCGATGCTGGCGGCATTGATCGTCGCCCTCCCGATACTGATCCCGTTGCTGTTCAGTTCGCAGTTCCTCCCCGTGGTGGAGATGGCGCAGGTGGCCACCCTGGCGATGTACCTGAAGGTGATGACGCTGCCCGTGGCCTATATCACCCTGGCGCGCGGCTATTCGCTGTCGTACCTCTTCCTGGAGACCTCTTATTTCCTGGCCTTCGTGCTGCTGTTCATCTTCGGCTATGAGCGGTGGGGACTCTATGGCACGGGTATCGCCATCACGCTGGCCCATCTCTTCGAGTACCTGCTGGTGAACGGCTATGCCTACAAAAAATACGGTTACCGCTTTTCGGCAACCGTATCCGGTTATGCGATCGTTCAGACGGGTATCGGCCTGTTGGTCTTCCTGGTGACGCTGACCGCCGACGGTCTGCTGTACTGGGGCGTGGGCGGACTGCTCGTCGTGCTCAGCCTCGGCCTCTCACTCCATGTGCTGCGCCACAAGACCCATCTGTGGCAGGCCCTTCTCCGCCGCTTCCGCAAGGGTTAGAAGCGGAAGTCGAGTTCCACATCCACCAGGTTGTAGTTGTGCTTGGCCAGACTGCGGTCGTTCACGTGGGAATACTCCATGTGGAGTTCCAGGTTCTTCGTGAAGAAGTAGTTCAGACCGCACTCCACCTGATTGACGGATGTCGCCCAGTTCTTCTGGTTGCGATAGGTCTGGTAGCGGGCCTTGGCGTGGAGTTTGCCCTTGATGAGGGGCACGATGCCGAACACATACCAGCCGTCGGCCTTGTTGCCGTTCTCGTAGCAGATCTCACGTACGTTGTTGCCGGGAGACTTGGCGCCCCAGCCCTCGCTATGGATATACTCGGCGCGGAAGGTGTATTCGTTGAGGTCGTACTCGGCAGAGAGACAGTAACGGTTCTTCTCCACGCTACGGTTCTTGCCTGTCAGCGGGTCAAGCATGTCACCACGGCTACCGGTCCATCCGAAGGCACCGATGCGCACGCCCTTGACGGGCATCACCCAGAGACCGCCGATGAAGTCCTTGCGGTTGTCCATATCCTTCTGGTTCACACCCTCACCGTTATACACGCCTACCTGATAGTGGAGGATCCTGCGGCCATTGGCGTTGGGGAAGAGGTCGCCCGATACCTGGATACCGATATCACGGCCACCGGAAGAGCGCTCACCCGTGCGGTCGCCGAAGGCAGAGAGTTTGTTGATCACGTCGGCATAGCCGCGCCAACCCTGTGTGATGGGGTGGGTGGGGTTCTCGAAGGTGAAGCAGCGCTTGAACTGTCCGGCGCGGACCTTGAACTCGGGGTATTTGCGCCACTCGGCGTAGAGGTCAACGAGTTGTACGGTGGGCTGTCCGGGACCTGTGGCGTTGGTGCCCTGGAGTTGGGCGCGCCAGTCGAAGTCGCCGATCTTACCGTCGAGGATGAAACGGGCCAGACGGAGGTTGAACGAGTTGGAGTGGTTACCTTCGGGATCCTGTCCCTGATACTGCAGCATGCCGTAGCCGCTGAACTTGATGTTCTTCACCCAGGCAGGCAACTCGATAGTCGTCTTCTTCTGCGTGGCTTCCACCTCTTGCAGATCCTGTACTTCAGCATTCAGCACCTCAGGCTCTTCTGCGCTTGCAGTGCCGACGAAACCTGCCATCAGCACCATGAGTAATAATGATTTCTTCAACATAATAATATTTGTTTTAGGTAATATGGGTACAAATATACGAGTAATTTTTGGATTTTCCAAACATTTTCCCGATTATTTTTATTTTCGTTTGAACACAACAGTTCCAGGAACTGCTGTGCCCCCGTCAAATGCGTCAATTCGTCCATTCTTCTTTGATTGGGCTGCAAAGATAAGAAAAAATTTCTTTCATTTCCCGAAAATCCCAGAGTCAGGATAAACCTAAATTTCAGGGTACCTGAGAACGTAAATTTCAGGCCCTGGCAAACAAGTGGTACTTTTCGGAAATTTCTCAATGCTTTAGGAAAATTACTCAATGACTATTTTGCAATACTCATTGAGTATTTCCCGAAAGTCACTGCCGCTTGACTGCCCCCCAAGGTATTCTGACTCCCCTCCTGAGACAGGAGGGGTGCCC
>JAFRMM010000127.1 GCA_017430675.1 Prevotella sp. | reverse complement strand
GCCATCACGTCGTCGTTCAGCAGTTCCATAATCTTCTGCTGACCTACCTGATAGTATTCGTTACAGCAGTCTGTTGTGATTGTGAAACCTGGAGGAACGGGAACACCGATCAGGTTCATCTCAGCAAGGTTGGCACCCTTACCACCCAGTTCCTCACGCATCTTTGCATTACCTTCGGCCTTACCATTACCGAAGAGATAGACTCTTTTTTGGCTCATAAGTCAATTATTTATTAATGTTATAAATTGTTTTTTATGATTTAATTCCGCAAAGTTAATCATAATTCGGGAGAAAACAAAGAAAAAGAAAGGAAAATTGTAACGCGGATGTGACATTTTTTGGTTTTTTAGCGATTATTTTGTACCTTTGCACACAAATTGAAATCCAGATGGCAAGAAACAAGAAACCATTACCGCTCCTTGAGAGTGTAGAGATAGAGGCTGTGGCCGCCGAGGGGAAGTGCCTGTTCCACTGGAACGACCTCGTGGTGTTCGTGCCCTTCTGCGTGCCGGGTGATGTGTGCGACATCCAGATCCGCCGCAAGAAGCACTCCTTTGCCGAGGGCGAGGTGGTGCGCTTTATTAAATATAGTAATGTACGCGCGATTCCGTTCTGTGAGCACTTCGGTGTCTGTGGCGGCTGTAAGTGGCAGAACCTCCCCTATCCAGAGCAACTGAAGTTCAAGCAGCAGCAGGTCTATGACCAACTGACGCGCATCGGGAAGATCGACCTGCCGGAATTTCGTCCCATCCTCGGCTCCGTGCATACCCAGGCATACCGCAACAAACTCGACTACGGCTGTGCCAACAAGCGCTATCTCACGAAGGAGCAATTTGCTGAGTTGGAAGCATCTGCTTCCCCTCCTGAGTCAGGAGGGGACAGGGGTGGTCTGAACAATGGCATTGGCAGCCTGAAGGACGTGCCCGCCATCGGCTTCCACATCACCGGCGCCTTCGACAAGATCCTGCCCATCGAGAAGTGCTGGCTGATGGACGACCTGCACAACCAGATCCGCAACGAGATCCGCGACTACGCCATCTCCAACGGTCTGTCGTTCTTCGACCTGCGTGCCCAGACGGGACTCTTGCGCGACGTCATCATCCGCAACTCGGCCTCGGGCGAGTGGATGCTGATCATCCAGTTCCACTACGATGAACCTTCCGACGATACCAAGGCCAAGGCATTGCTCCAGCATATCGCTGACCGTTTCCCGCAGATCACCTCACTGATGTACCTCGACAACCAGAAGTGCAACGACACCATCGGCGATCAGGACATCCTCGTCTTCAAGGGCAAGGACCATATCTTCGAACTGATGGAGGACCTGCGTTTCAAGGTGGGTCCCAAGTCGTTCTACCAGACCAACACCGAACAGGCCTATCACCTCTACAGTGTGGTCCGTGAGTTCGCGTTTGCAACAATTGACAATGGAAACAATTATCCATCATCCATTATCCATCATCCATTATCCATCATCCATTATCCATTAATCTACGACCTCTACACCGGCACGGGCACCATCGCTAACTTCGTGGCGCGCCAGGCCCGTCAGGTCATCGGCATCGAGTACGTCCCCGAGGCCATCGAGGATGCCAAGGTGAACACCGAGATTAACGGCATCACCAACACCCTCTTCTTCGCCGGTGACATGAAGGACATCCTCACCGACGACTTCATCGCCGAGCATGGCCGTCCCGACGTGATCATCACCGACCCGCCGCGTGCCGGCATGCACCCCGACGTGGTGAAGACCATCCTTCGCGCCGCCCCCCAGCGCATCGTCTATGTCTCCTGCAATCCCGCCACACAGGCGCGCGACCTGCACGACCTCGACGAACAGTATAAGGTCATGGCCGTGCAGCCCGTCGATATGTTCCCCCACACCCCCCACGTCGAGAACGTCGTACTTCTCGAGCGCCGATAAGGCAAACTAACACCCTTGTCCGTGGTGGACGAAATGAAGAAAAGTTAAGGCTTTAACTTTTCTTTATTTTTTTTTTTTGAAATTAACGCGGAGCGTTGTACCTTTGCGGGCGAAACTAAAAACATCAACAAGATATGAAGCCATTAAGAGAGAAACGCCATTACGAGAAGCCCGTCATGCAGGTGCATGAATTGCAGGGCCGCCAACAGTTGCTGGCTGGCAGCGGAGGACTGGGTGACAGGGACTACGACCCGTCGGACATCAACCCCTTCGGCAATTAAAGTAACTAACCCCTTAAAGACAGAATGACAATGATGAAGAAGACATATACCATCATGGCAGCGGCCCTGCTGACGGCGGGCGCACTGCTGACGACAGCCTGCTCCAGCGAAGACGCGGCCATAGAGAACGCCACGCCCACGGTGGGCAGCGAGACCATCCAGTTCACAGCCACCCTGGCACCTAAAGACGGCACGACGACACGCGCCATCACCCCGGAAACGGACGCGAACAACAAGGAGATTCTGAACGTGGCGTGGACGGCGGGTGAGCAAGTGGCCGTGTATTACCAGAAGAGCGACGACTCCTACGCCATCACGACGGCCACCGTGGGCACGCCCAACGCTGACGGCTCGGCTCCCATCACCGCCACGCTCACCAGCCCGAAGGACGGCGGCACGGTGAAGTTCGTCTATCCTGCCACGCTACATAACGGCACGGGCGACATTGACGCGAGCATACTGCGCAACAATCAAGTGGGAACCCTCGCCGACATCAGCGCCAACTTCGACGCGGCTACGGGTAGCGGCACCATCAGCACCGCCGCCGGAACAGCCGTCGTCAGCGACAAGGTGACACTGACCAACCGCGTCTGCATCTGCAAGTTCCATTTCAGTTATAAGTATTCATACGGCGGAGCCTTGACGTTGACGGCCTTCCACGGCCTCGTCATTCAAACGCCGGACGGCGCCTACACCGTCAACGCCACGACCACGGGGGATATCTACGTCGCCATGCTGCCATGCGCAGGTGCCGACATCACGTTCCTCGCCGATGCATCATTCAGTGATGGCATAACGGGCGGGCGCAGTTTATTCACGGCCTTTCCGACAGGTGTAACGCTTGCGGCTGGCAAGTTCTACCGCAGCCTGCCCATCGCGCTGACTTATGGTACAGGAACCCTAACTGTCAAGAACCTGAGCACGGGTAGCATCACCGCAGCCGACGGCGATATTATTATTAGTAACTCAGGCGTCGCCACCGCCAACACCATCACTATCCCCGACGGCGCCACCGTGACGCTTGCTGGCGTGAACATCGAAGCGACGGAATCACCGGGTATCATCTGCAACGGCTCGGCCAATATCATCCTCCTCGGCACGAACAGCGTCAAGACTACAAATGCAAAGTATGCAGGCATTCAAATAGGCGGAAGCGGCACCACACTCACTATTAGTGGCAGCGGAAGCCTGACGGTTACGGGCAGTTCTCAAGGTGCGGGCATCGGTTGTAATAGTTGTTGGAACGCAGGTCCTATTGCACGGGGAAATATCGTCATCACCGGCGGAAACATCACCGCTAACGGTGGCTTTTATGGTGCCGGCATCGGCAGCGGATATAGCACCTCTTGCGGCGATATAACCATCAGCGGGGGAAATGTGACGGCTAATGGCGGACAATTTGGTGCTGGTATCGGCAGCGGCGGTTCAACTCCTGGTGATATATCATCCTGCGGCAACATCACCATCACCAATGGCGTCACCCGCGTTACAGCCACGAAGGGCGCTGCTGCCTCTGTTTTAGTAAGCATCGGAATGGGCGGTACAACTGGAACCGATAATAGCACCTGCGGCACCATCACCATCGGAGGCACACAATATTACGACGGCACGAATTTTGTGAACGGCGGCGACACCTACCTCATTAATAGCCCGTTCATCTACGAGCCGTAAGCACGGATACACCATAGTAGTCACGGGGATGTAGTCACGGGGACATGTAGTCACGGTAGTCACGGGGACAGGCGAATGAGTTAAACAATAAAACATAGAAGGGACGGTTCTATTTGTGTACTCGATTCCGCAACGAGCAGGTGTTTACATGTCTCGACGGCGTGGTGGCCGAGATTGTCAGGGCGGCGAGGGATGTTACAGACCCCACCCCCAACCCCTCCCCTTGAAGGGAGGGGAGCGGCTGGCGCACAGATATTAAACGGGCGATCACGGGGACAGACGATCACGGGGACAGGTCGCTTGATTCCGTTCAGGATCAAGGACCTGTCCCCGTGATCGTCAGTTCCAGGAACCTTTGTGTTCGGGTGGGGGTGGGTGTAGGATAAAATATAAACTCTTCATGCGTACTGCGCGCACGCGGTACGCGTGAAGGATCTTGGAAACATCCTCCACCCACCCCCACCCATACAGTATTTGGACAGTGGACAGTAATGGACAGTAAAATTACAAGACTTATCACGCGTACCGCATGCGCGCGCAGTACCCGTGAGGCTTTTGAGAAAATG
>JAFRMM010000126.1 GCA_017430675.1 Prevotella sp. | reverse complement strand
CCCTTCGGCAGGCTCAGGGACCGTAGAGAGCGACACTGCGGTCATCATACAAAAGGCGGCGATGGCAATCAATGCCGGAAATGATGTGGACTTCCCGCATGGTGCCAATTATCAGTATCTGCAGGAGGCCATCGACAAGGGATTGGTGAAGCCTGAGGTACTGGAGCGTGCCGTGAAGGATGTGCTCCGTATCAAGTTCCGCATGGGCTTGTTTGATAAGGATGCCTATCTGTATTCTAAGGAGGAGATCAAACTCGACTCTCCTGAGGAGCGTCAGACGGCGTATGATATCGCATCGCAGTCGGTGGTGTTGTTGGAGAATAATGGCGTTCTGCCACTTAACCCTTCGGCAGGCTCAGGGACCGTAAAGAAAGTATTGCTGACAGGTCCGAATGCGAACTCTATCTGGGCGATGTGCGGCGACTATACCTACCCCGCCATGTCGTACTTCTGGAAGATGGTTGACTATAAATATGAGAATCCCCATATTGTGAAGTTGCTCGAAGGTATGAAGAACAACCAGCCCGAGGGTATTGAGATCCTGTACTCACGTGGTTGCGACTGGACAGAAGAGATAGAAACGAAGTATAGTGAACTTGGCGATGCACGTGCCTGGGAGGCTCAGTTGTTGCATCGTAAGGTGGACTCTGGTGAGAAGGCCGACAAGCAGGAAGCGCTGAAGATGGCCCAGGAGGCTGACGTGATCGTGGCTGCCGTGGGTGAAAACGTGATGCTGTGCGGTGAGAACCGTGACCGTCAGGGACTGAGGTTGCCTGGTAAACAGGAGCAGTTCGTTGAGGAACTCATCAAGACGGGTAAGCCCGTGGTGCTGGTGATGTTCGGAGGTCGTGCCCAGGTGATCGCAGGATTGGCTGAGAAGTGTGCTGCCATCATCCAGGCGTGGTATCCCGGTGAGGAGGGTGGTAACGCCGTGGCGGACATCCTGTATGGTAAGGTGTCGCCGTCAGCGAAACTCTCTGTCAGTTATCCGAACGTGGAGATCAACGAGCCCATCTGCTATAACTATAAGGCTGAGAAGGATCCGAGGATTGCCTGGCCCTTCGGCTACGGTCTGAGTTACACCACGTTTGAGTATCAGAACCTGAAGGCTGATGCTGAGGTGGCCACGACGGCTGAGAGCGTGAACGTAGCGTTTGAGGTGAAGAACACGGGTAAGATGGCTGCCGATGAGGTGGTGCAGATCTACCTGTCGCCGACAGACGAGCAGCAGCAGATCCGCCCGAAGCAGTTGCAGGGTTTTGCCCGTGTGAAACTCGAGCCCGGTGAGACCAAGACCGTGAAGGTAAAACTCTATACCGACCAGTTCGGCTTCTACAGTCATCAGGACAAGCGCCAGTGGAACATCGCCCCGGGACAGTTTGAAGTGAAGGTGGGTGCCTCGTCGGAGGATATCCGTCTGAAGCAGGTCGTCACGCTGAAAGGCGAGCCCGTGGTGAAGCCGTTGAGAGACCATTATTTCTCGGAGACCACCATGCTGTAAAAGGCGCAAGGATGGAGACACAAAAAAGAGGATGTGCAAGTTGCACATCCTCTTTTTTTAGTGGGCGCTGACGGATTCGAACCGCCGACCCTCTGCTTGTAAGGCAGATGCTCTAAACCAGCTGAGCTAAGCGCCCTTTTTGTTAAGCGAGTGCAAAGGTACGTTGTTTTTTCGAATTACAAGCATCGAAACCGAAAAACCTACCAAAAATTAACACTCTTTAAGAGTTTTACCCCAAAAGTTGTTCAATATCCGTCTGCGGAAGGATACAAAGTATCGCTTTCCCGTCGGGCGTGTAGTTGACGTTGGAACAAGAGAACAGTTGGTTGATCACATTCTCAATCTCTGCATTGCTGAGCAACTGACCATAGGGAATGGCGGCATGTCGCGCCAGACTGAGTGCCAGTTGGGAGTGGAGGGAGGAGACCTGTGTTGGAAGCGTCCCTGAATCTTCCACCATCTGACGGAGCAACACCACAGGGTCGAGACCGTCGATGCCTGCTGGTACGCCGTTGATGGCGAAACTATGTCCGCCCAGAGAACTGAGGTCGAAGCCTAAGTTGCCGAGTTCAGGCAACAGTTTCTCGAGCAGCACGGCATCGGAAGGCGCCAACTGGATCACCTCGGGGAAGAGCAGTTTCTGCGTGCTGGCGCTATGTGATGCCATCTGCTCCATATGACGATCGTATAGGATGCGGATGTCGGCGCGATGCTGGTCGATGATCATCAGTCCCGACTTCACAGCCGTCATCAGGTATTTTCCTTTATATTGATAATGTGAAGGGGATTTCTCGGAGAGCAAAGCCGATGGCGTCTGACTCTCGGAGTCAGATGAGGAAGCAGGAGCGAACATTTCTCCTTCCTCGGGGACTGGCGTGAAGGCAGAGGTTTTCTCCAGACCGTCGTAAAGAGTCCCCCAGGCGTTAGCCTGGCTAGATCGGCTAGGCATGCTAGATCGGCTAGTTTCCTTAAAGGGATTATAATCCGGATTATAGTGAGGCTGCGGCGGGGCGACTTGACGGGAAGGATCATAGAGGGGGATGTCGGGACTACCCTGCGTGTCGAAGTCGATGGCGGGTACTTCACAGAATTTCCCCAGGGCATCACGCACGGCGGCGGTGAGGATCTGCCAGATGGCCTGTTCGTTCTCGAACTTGATCTCCGTCTTCGTGGGATGGATGTTCACGTCGATGTCGGAGGGGGTAACCTCGAAATAGAGGAAGTATGGCACCTGCATGCCCTCGGGCACGAGACGGTCATAGGCGGTGAGGACGGCCTTATGGAAATAGGGGTGCTTCATATAACGGCCATTCACGAAGAAGTAGTCGTGACCGCTTTTCTTCCGGGCTCCCTCGGGTTTGCTGACGAAGCCGGTGATCGTACACATGGCGGTATGCACCTCCACGGGCAAGAGATCCTGACTGTACTGACGGCCGAACACATCGCTGATACGCTGACGCAGACTGCCTGCCTTAAGGTTCATCATCTCCGTCCCGTTATGATGGAGGGTGAAGTGGATGGATGGATACACGAGTACGATCCGCTCGAAGGCGGTCAGGATATTACTGAGTTCGGTGGCGTTGGACTTCAGGAACTTCCTTCGAGCGGGCACGTTGAAGAAGAGGTTCTCGATCTTGAAGTTACTGCCCACGGGACAGGAGACAGGCTCCTGAGACTGCACCTTCGAACCTGCAATCCGGATACTGGTACCTACCTCATCCTCTTCACGGCGCGTCTGCAGTGACACATGCGCCACGGCGGCGATCGAGGCCAGAGCCTCACCACGGAATCCCATCGTGTGAAGGGCAAAGAGGTCGTCGGCCTGTGAGATCTTCGAGGTGGCATGACGCTCGAAAGACAGACGGGCATCCGTCTCCGACATACCCTTGCCGTCGTCGATCACCTGGATGAGGGTACGACCTGCATCCAACACCACCACATGGATGGTCGTGGCACCTGCATCCACAGAGTTCTCGACCAACTCCTTGATGACGGAAGCAGGTCGCTGGATGACCTCACCAGCAGCAATCTGGTTGGCCACACTATCGGGTAGCAGATGGATCACATCACTCATCTCTTGGATCGCCAGTTAAAGATATCGTGTCTGTTGAGCGGACGGATATAGTCGTACCACATAAAGCCCGGCAGATGCTTGCGGTCTTCGGGTATCTGGTTCAAAGGATACATCGTGCCGCTGGTCTTCGGTGTCCACACGCTCTCCAGTTGTTTGTTCTTCATGAACATACGCAGTTCGGAGGTCTGCTGGTAGTTATAGATGATGGGCACACTATCGCCCTCTTCGAAGTAGTAGCCGATCAACACATTGTCCTTCGCCCGAGCCTCACGGATGTCGCCATCGACGAAGTAGGCAAACATCTCCTTCGACGACACCTGGTTGTAGCAGGCCGTGTCGGTCTGCAGTTGTTGGATGGAGAAGCAGTTGTAGTAGATATGGGCGTGGTCGATGACGGAGTCCTTCAGATACACATCCACCTGATCGCCCACGAGTTGCTGTCCGTTGTTCCAGAGGATCGGGTCGTGGTACATCGTCATGCAGGAGTCGAGGGAGTTATAGACCAGCGAGTCGCACACGCCCTGCACGTCACGGCGATAGGCCCTGACATGATGGAAGGCGTGGATCTTTCGATACATCGAGTCGGTATCGATATTGAAAGTCACGATCTTAAAGGTGTCGGCATGCATGTAGAGCGAGTCGCCCTGCGAGTAGTCGATGGCCACCGCACTGTCGGTACACATGGCGTAGCCTGTGTTCTCGAAGTACTCGCCATAGTTACCCGTGAGTTTATTACGGTTCAGGGAGTCGACATACACCACGTTGCGGAAGGCCTGACTCATGCCCTGTTTGCTGTCGTAATACACGCTGTCGCCCACCATCATCTTACCGCCATTCGTGAGTACCGAACGGTTCATCAGTCTGGCACGGTCGTTCTTCGTGTCGTAGTAGCCCTGCTCCGAATAGATCCGACTTTCGCCAGAAGTGATGTGAGAGGGTCCTACGATATGCGCCATCGAGTTGCGGGTGTCGTAGTAGAGGGTATCGGTGGTGAGGAAGAACTTCGGACTCTGCATCTTCACATCGTAGTTGAACACCGACATCTTGGTCTCGGTGTTATACTCTCCCCAATCGGAGGTCAGAGTGGTCTCTCCGTCCACCATCTTTCCGCCCTCGAAGAAGTAGGCGTTGTTGTAGATACGGTCGAAGTCGAGACTGTCAGTGAAGAGTTTGGTCTTCTTATGTGTCAGCACCACGTTGTAACGCGCCCGAGCCATCTGTTCATTGCCATCATAGAAGGCGTAGTCGCTGAGCAGTGAGAGGGTGTCGCCCTGATACATCTTCACATGTCCGAAGGCCTCGAACGAGTTGCTTGCCTCATAGAAGTAGGCACTGTCGCAATAGAGGCGCGCACCCTGATGGGTGAAGTGCACCTTTCCGTTAAGGATCGTGGCGTCAGGGTTCTCCCGCTCATCGAAATGCAACAGGTCGGCATGTACCAGATAGACACGGGAGTCCTGCGTCTTGGCTTTCCGCGCAGGACGCTTCTTCTGCTTCTGGGCAAAGGCCGATGCCATCCCCATCACCAGGGCAAACACCATCAGCCAGATAAATGAGTTCCTACTTCTCACCTTGCTTCACTACATTCTCAATTCGACTTTACCCATCCTTCAAACTCAAACTGACAGTCCTTGTAGTCATCGTTCAGACGGGTATAGACATTCTTGATCTTATCAACCACCCATTGGTGGATGCGCTCTTCCTGACGCTTTTTCTCCACCATGTCCTTCAGCACCTGGAAGTCTTCCGTCATCGTGGCCTTATGACCCTCGATGCGGTTTTTCAGTTTGGCGATCACACAGACGGTCTT
>JAFRMM010000125.1 GCA_017430675.1 Prevotella sp. | reverse complement strand
GTTCGCTGCGTGTGCTCGATGGTGCTGTGGCAACTTATTCTGCCGCCGACGGTGTGCAGCCTCAGTCTGAGACTGTATGGCGTCAGGCCGACAAATACAATGTTCCCCGTATCGGTTATGTGAACAAGATGGACCGCTCTGGTGCCGACTTCTTCGAGACGGTACAGCAGATGAGGGACATCCTGGGTGCTAACCCCGTGGTGATCCAGGTGCCTATCGGTGCTGAGGAGAACTTCAAGGGTCTGGTTGATTTGATCAAGATGAAGGCCATCCTGTGGCACGACGAGACCATGGGTGCCGAGTATGACATCGAGGACATCCCCGCTGACCTGCAGGCAGAGTGCGACGAGTGGCGTAACAAACTGCTCGAGGCTGCCGCTGAGTATGACGAGGCTCTGATGGAGAAGTATTTTGATGATCCTGAGACCATCACAGAGGCTGAGATCATCGCAGCCATCCGTAAGGGTACTATCTCCATGCAGTGCACACCGATGCTGCTCGGTTCTTCCTATAAGAACAAGGGCGTTCAGCCGCTGCTCGACTACGTCTGTGCCTTCCTGCCCGCTCCCGTTGACGTGGAGGTAATCAAGGGTACGAACCCCAATACTGATGAGGAGGAAGACCGTGAGCCTTCAGAGGATGCTCCCACATCGGCCCTGGCCTTCAAGATCGCTACCGATCCGTACATGGGTCGTCTGGTGTTCTTCCGCGTCTATTCCGGTAAGGTCACCGCAGGAAGTTATGTTTTCAATCCCCGTTCGGGTAAGAAGGAGCGCATTAGCCGCCTGTTCCAGATGAACTCCAACAAGGAGATCCCTATGGAGTCAATCGATGCCGGTGATATCGGTGCAGGTGTAGGCTTCAAGGATATCCGCACCGGTGACACCCTCTGCGATGAGAATGCTCCCATCGTGCTGGAGTCGATGACCTTCCCCGACACGGTAATCTCCATCGCCGTGGAGCCCAAGTCGCAGGCTGACATTGCCAAACTCGATAACGGACTGGCTAAACTGGCTGAGGAAGATCCGACCTTCACCGTCCGTACTGACGAGCAGAGTGGTCAGACCATCATCAGCGGTATGGGTGAACTTCACCTCGATATCATCATCGACCGTCTGAAGCGCGAGTTCAAGGTGGAGTGTAACCAGGGTAAGCCCCAGGTGAACTACAAGGAGGCCATCACGAAGACCGTTGAGATTGATGAGACCTATAAGAAGCAGTCGGGTGGTCGCGGTAAGTATGCCAAGATGCTCGTGCAGGTAGGTCCCGTGGATGAGGACTACGATGTGAAGACCAATGGCGGTCTGCAGTTCGTGAACGAGGTGAAGGGTGGTAACATCCCCAAGGAGTTCATTCCCTCTATCCAGAAGGGCTTCGAGGCTGCCATGAAGAACGGTATCCTCGGCGGCTATCCTGTCGATTCCCTGAAGGTGACGGTGGTCGATGGTGGTTTCCACCCCGTTGACTCCGACCAACTCTCGTTCGAGATCGCTGCCCAGATGGCCTACAAGGAGGCTTGCGCAAAGGCTAAGCCCGTGCTGATGGAGCCCATCATGAAACTCGAGGTGGTGACCCCCGAGGAGAACATGGGTGACGTGATCGGCGACCTGAACAAGCGTCGCGGACAGGTCGAGGGCATGGAAGAGTCCCGCAGCGGTGCCCGTGTCGTCAAGGCCATGGTGCCCCTGTCGGAGATGTTCGGTTATGTGACCGCCCTGCGTACCATTACTTCCGGTCGTGCCACCAGTTCTATGGAGTACGATCACCACGCACCGCTGTCCAGTTCTATCGCCAAGGCTGTGCTGGAGGAGGTGAAGGGCCGCTCCGATCTGGTATAATCCTAGGATAGCCTAGGAATACCTAGGAATGCCTAGGCTATCCTATCATAAATAACCCTGCTGAGCAAATGACTCTTTAGCAGGAATTAATAATAACAATTTAAATAATTAAAAGACATGAGTCAGAAAATTCGTATCAAACTGAAGAGTTATGACCACAAGTTGGTTGACAAGTCTGCAGAGAAGATTGTGAAGGCTGTGAAGGCTACCGGTGCCATTATCAGCGGTCCTATCCCCCTTCCCACACACAAGCGTATCTACACCGTGAACCGCTCTACCTTCGTTAACAAGAAGGCTCGTGAGCAGTTCCAACTTTCAGACTTTAAGCGTCTGATCGACATCTACAGTTCGACAGCCAAGACCGTCGATGCCCTGATGAAACTCGAACTTCCCAGTGGCGTTGAGGTTGAGATCAAGGTATAGTATAACGGAAGATTATCCTATATGGTACGGCGCATCTGATCATCAGATGCGCCGTTTTTCGTAAAAAAACAGCGAAATATTTGGAGATTTTTAAATTATTGCCTACATTTGCACTTCAAATAAACGACTTGAAATACAATGAGCAGAAAAGTTTTGATCTTATTTGTGAACCTGTTTTTCTGTTGTGCTGTCGCTGGTGCGCAGGAGATACAGAAGAGTGAACTCCAGCAGAAGGCCGAGACTGCCGACAAGGAAGGCACCGTAGCCACTGCCCGTTATATGTATATCCGGGCTTTCGAAGACTATGTCAATAAAGGGAAGATGGCGCAGGCTGTAGATTGCGGCATTAAGGCTACGGGGCTGTATTACAAGAAAGACAGTTACTGGAAGGAAGCCTTTGACCTGCTGCGCCGCATTGACGATAATATCAATGCCAATCAGCAGTTGTCGGTTTCTGACAAGGCGGCATTGCATTATGAGGTCACCAAGGAGCGTCTTCAGATGTACACGAAACTGAGGAAGAGTGCCAGTGCGGTGGAACAACTTAATATCATGGAGGAACAGGTCAGCACAGTTGGTGATGCTAATCTGAAGAATGACCTGCTCTACAACAAAGCCATCTATTACTATACCTTCGGGCAGAATGCACAGGGCGATGCCGTCTTCAAGGAGATGGCGGGGAAACTGACGGCCTCGAAGGAGTATGACAAGGTGGATCAGGCCTACCAGACGCTGATAGCCAATGGCCGCAGGAGCAACAGTGCCAATCTGGTGGCACAGTCCTATAAGAGTTACGTGGCGTGGAAAGACTCCGTGAACGCCCTGAAGACCGCTGATGAGATTGGCGCACTGAAGCAGCAGATAGCGGAAAACGAGACCGCCATCTCTGAGAAAGACAGTTCTTTGACAGCGCGCATGGCAGTAATCATCGGACTTTGCGTCCTGGCAGCCGCTCTGGCGGCCGCACTGGTCATCGGTGGTATCGTGCTGATGCGCTTCATCCTGTTGACCCGTAAGCAGAAGAACACCATTAAGATGGCCAATGAGAACAACGCCCTGAAGGCCAAGTTCATCAGTAATATCTCCGCCCAGTTGGATCCGACATTGCAGAAACTCGACAGTCGTCTGCCGGAAGTGAAAGCCCTGCAGGAATTCTCGGAACACATACAGATGCTGTCGGGACTGGAGAATGCGGATACGAGTCTCGTCGAACTGGAAGACACGGTTCTTCCGCCGTTCTGCGAAGGTCTGATGGACAATATCCGCGATAAGGTGAAGAGCAATGTCACTCTGACGGTGAATGCCCCGAAGATGAGTGCTAAGATCAACAAGGAGTACGTCTCGCACATCCTGCTCCATCTGCTGAACAATGCGGCAGAATATACACCAGAGGGAGGAAGTATCTGGCTGGAATACAAGAAGCGTGGCGCACATGCCCACCAGTTCCTGGTATCTGATACGGGTCAGGGTATTCCTGATGAGAAGCGTGACGATGTGTTCAAACCATTCCTGGAGATCCGTGACCTCACCACGGGAGACGGTCTCGGCTTGCCAATCTGTAGGCAAATGGCACTGAACATGAACGGGGAACTCGGCATTGATCCTAATTTTACCAAGGGCACCCGTTTCGTTCTCGACCTTCATTCCTGAATAATACGCCTTTTTACATCTTTTTTCACTTTCAAAGTATAAATAATCTTAAAATTATTTGGTTGAAAGTGAAATTATTCGTACCTTTGCACCCGCAAAAGTGCGTATTGCGCTGGCTTGTATGCTAACAATACCCTGATAAAGAGCGACTTAGCCTTCAAGAATGAAGAAGTTGAAGTTCCTTTTTAAGTGGGTTGTTGGTGCGTCGGTTGGCGGCAAGACACTTAAAAGGGAACATTTTTTATAACACATTATTAATTTTAAACTGAAATGCCAGGATTAATTGGAAGAAAAATCGGAATGACATCCGTTTTCAGTGCCGACGGTAAGAATGTGCCGTGCACTGTTATCGAAGCCGGTCCTTGTGTTGTTACTCAGGTTAAGTCTGTAGAGAAGGACGGTTACAAGGCCGTTCAACTCGCCTTCGGTGAGAAGAAGGAGAAGAACACCACCAAAGCCATGATGGGTATCTTCAAGAAGGCTAACACAACACCAAAGGCCCACTTGGCCGAGTTCAAGTTTGACGAGGAGTACAACCTCGGTGACACCGTCACGGTAGATATCTTCGAGGGATCGGAGTTTGTCGATGTTGTCGGCACATCTAAGGGTAAGGGATTCCAGGGCGTTGTGAAGCGTCACGGTTTTGGTGGCGTAGGCCAGAGCACTCACGGTCAGGATGACCGTCTGCGCAAGCCGGGTTCCATCGGTGCCTGTTCTTATCCCGCCAAGGTGTTCAAGGGCATGCGAATGGGCGGCCAGATGGGAGGCGACAGGGTGACAACCCAGAACCTCAAAGTGTTAAAGGTAATACCGGAGCATAACCTGATCCTCGTGAAGGGTAGTTGCGCTGGTTATAATGGTTCAACTGTATTAATCAACAAG
>JAFRMM010000124.1 GCA_017430675.1 Prevotella sp. | reverse complement strand
GAAATATGAAAGTAATGAAATTCGGCGGAACGTCCGTAGGTTCCGTAAAAAGCATTCTTTGCTTAAAGAAAATTGTGGAGACAGAGGCTCGGACGCAACCTGTCGTAGTTGTAGTAAGTGCACTTGACGGTATCACCGACAAACTGATCGACACATCACAGATGGCCAAGCAGGGCGACGAGCACTATCGTGAGGAATTCGACGCGATGGTGACACGCCACCACCAGATGATCGAGGCCATCATGACGGATGACAAAAAGCGCATAAACTTATTTAATAATGTGGATCAACTCTTCGACCAGTTGAAGAGCATCCTCTACGGTGTCTATCTGATCCATGACCTGTCGAAGAAGACGGAGGATACTATTGTCTCTTATGGCGAGCGTCTGAGTTCGCACATCGTGGCAGCCATGATCAAGAATGGTGTCCGCATGAACAGCCGTGACTTCATCCGCACGGAAAAGAAACAGGGCAAGCACGTGATTGATGCCGACCTGACGACAGAACTGGTGAAGGAAGCCTTCAGTCAAGTAGGTTGCTGTGGCACAGCAACAAACAAAGTGTATGTGGTTCCAGGCTTCATCGCCCGCGATCGCGACACCCACGAGACGACCAACCTGGGTCGTGGCGGCTCTGACTATACGGCTTCTATCATTGCTGCCGTGCTGAACGCCGAGGTACTGGAGATCTGGACGGACGTCGATGGCTTCATGACAGCCGATCCGAAGGTCATCAAGAGTGCCTATACTATCAATGAACTCTCGTACGTGGAGGCGATGGAACTCTGTAACTTCGGCGCGAAGGTGATCTATCCGCCGACCATCTATCCCGTCTGCGTGAAGAATATACCTATTAAGGTGAAGAACACCTTCAACCCCGAACACCCGGGTACACTCATCAAGGCAAAGATTGAAGACGACAATAAGCCCATCAAGGGAATCTCAAGCATCAAGGGCACCTCACTGATTACGGTGACAGGTCTCTCAATGGTGGGTGTGATTGGTGTGAACCGCCGTATCTTCACCACCCTGGCCAACAAGGGTATCTCTGTGTTCATGGTGTCACAGGCTTCTTCAGAGAACTCCACCTCTATCGGTGTGCGCGATGAGGATGCCGCTGCCGCAGCAGAAGTGCTTAATGCAGAGTTTGCCAAGGAGATCGAGACGGGTGCCATGTTCCCCATGCAGGTGGAGAGTGGTCTGGCCACCATCGCCATCGTGGGTGAGAACATGAAACAGACACCGGGTATCGCAGGTAAACTGTTTGGTACACTTGGCCGTTCTGGTATCAGTGTGATTGCCTGTGCCCAGGGAGCCTCAGAGACGAACATCTCATTCGTGGTTGATGGTAAGTTCCTGCGCAAGTCACTGAACGTGCTGCATGACTCTTTCTTCCTGTCGGAATACAAGGTGCTCAATCTCTTTATCTGTGGTATCGGTACGGTAGGCGGCATGCTGCTCGAGCAGATCCGCACCCAGCAGAAGTTCCTCATGCAGTCACGCCGACTGAAATTGAACGTGGTAGGTATCTCCGATGTTGATAACTTCGTGCTCGACCGTGATGGCATCGACCTCGACAACTACGAGAAGATCCTGCGTGCTGGCTTCCCTGCCAATACAGAGCACATGCGCGACGAGATCGTGAAGATGAATATCTTCAACAGTGTCTTCGTCGATTGCACGGCCAGCCGTCAAATCGCCATGCTCTACCAGACTTTCCTGGAGCACAACATATCCGTGGTGGCTGCCAATAAAATTGCCGCATCGAGCGACTATGACAGTTATCTCAAACTCCGTCAGACAGCCCGCGACCGTGGTGTCTGGTTCCGTTACGAGACCAACGTCGGTGCTGGTCTGCCTATCATCGGTACCATCAACGACCTGTGCAACTCAGGTGATAAGATCCTGAAGATCGAGGCGATCCTCTCTGGTACGCTGAACTTCATCTTCAATGAGATTGCTGCTGATGTGCCCTTCTCTGAGACGGTTCGCCGCGCTAAGGAGGAACGCTACTCTGAGCCTGACCCACGTATCGACCTCAGTGGTACGGATGTTATCCGTAAACTGGTGATCCTGACCCGCGAGGCTGGCTACAAGGTGGAGCAGGAAGATGTGGAGAAGCATCTCTTCGTACCCAACGACTATTTCGAGGGCAGTCTCGACGACTTCTGGAAGCGTTTGCCTGAACTAGATGCCGACTTCGAGGCCCGCCGCAAGGTACTGGAGGCCGAGAACAAGCGTTGGCGCTTCGTGGCCACGATGGAGGCTGACGAGAATAATCCTTCGTCGTTCAAGACCAGCGTGGCTCTGAAGGAAGTACCTTACGGCCATCCCTTCTACGGCCTCGAAGGCTCCAACAACATCGTACTGCTCACCACTGAGCGCTACAAGGAGTACCCGATGCTGATTCAGGGCTACGGTGCCGGTGCCGCCGTGACGGCCGCTGGTGTCTTCGCCAATATCATGTCTATCGCAAACATTTAACTTATGAAGCATATCATCATACTTGGTGATGGCATGGCAGATCTTCCCGTCGAGCGTCTCGGTGGGAATACCTTATTGCAATATGCCCATAAGCCGATGATGGACCAGTTGGCCCGTGAAGGCCGCTGCGGTAGGCTCATTACCGTCCCCGAGGGATTTCCCCCAGGATCCGAGGTGGCCAATACCGCCATCCTCGGCTATGATCTGAATAAGGTGTATGAGGGTCGCGGTCCTCTGGAGGCTGCTTCGATAGGTTATGAGATGGCAGACGATGATTTTGCCATCCGCTGTAACATCATCACGCTTGAGGATGGTAAGATTATCACCCACAATGGCGGTAATCTGGAGACGGAAGATGCCCGTGTGTTGATTGACTACCTGAATGAAAACCTCGCCAAGCCCATCAACGAACGTGATGGCTGTGAACGGATAAAGTTCATCACAGGTATCCAATACCGTCATCTGTTAGTAATCAAGGGCGGCTCGAAGCACATCATCTGTGCCCCACCCCATGACCATCCGAATGAGGCATGGAAGCCCTTGCTCGTCAAGCCAGAAGGGTCAGTTTGTTGCTGTGCCACAGCAACAGACAGTTCAAGGCTCTCCCCCCAGCAGACCGCCGACCTCATTAACGAGATGATCCTAAAGTCTCAGGAACTTCTCGCCAAGCATCCTTTCAATATCGAGCGTGCTAAGCGCGGCGAGCGTCAGGCCAACAGCATCTGGCCCTGGAGTGGTGGCTATCGCCCCTCGATGGAGACGCTTATGCAACAGTATCCGCAGGTGAAGTCTGGTACGGTGATCTCTGCCGTTGATCTCATCCGAGGCATTGGCCACTATGCAGGATTGAAAATCGTCGAGGTGGAAGGTGCCACTGGTCTGGCCAACACCAATTACGAAGGTAAGGCGCAGGCCGCCATCGATGCTCTCGAACACGACGACTTCGTGTTCGTCCATGTGGAGGCGAGCGACGAGGCGGGCCATGACGGCGACCTCGAACTGAAACTCAAGACCATCGAGTATCTGGACCAGCGTCTCATCGCCCCTATATATAATAAGGTGGAAAGTTGGGATGAACCCGTCTGTATCGCTGTACTCCCTGATCATCTCACGCCAGTAGAGATGCGCATCCATGTAGGACAGCCCGTGCCCTTCCTCATCTGGTATCGTGGTATCGAGCCCGATGAGGTACAGCAATACGATGAAGTCTCTTGTGTCAGTGGCTCCTACGGACTCTTAAAACTCAACGAGTTCATGCAAGCCCTGATGAGCATATCTTAATTATCCATTATCAATTGTCAATTATCAATTATTATGCAGTATTATAGCACGAATGGTAAAGCCCCTATCGCCGACCTGCACAAAGCAGTCGTCAAGGGTCTGGCAGAAGATCGCGGTCTCTATATGCCAGAGAAGATCAAACAATTGCCAAAAGACTTCTTCGACACCATCGAGACCAAGACATTTCAGGAGATTGCCTACACGGTAGCCGATGCCTTCTTCGGAGAGGATGTGGATGCAGATTCTCTGAAACAGATTATCTATGACACGCTTTCTTTCGACTGCCCCGTAGTGAAGGTGAAGGATCATATCTATACCCTCGAACTCTTCCACGGTCCTACCCTCGCCTTTAAGGATGTGGGCGCACGATTTATGGCGCGTCTGCTCCAGTACTTTATTAAACAAGAAAACAAAGGCGAGCAGGTCAATGTGCTCGTAGCCACCTCTGGCGATACGGGTTCTGCCGTGGCCAACGGTTTCCTCGGGGTCGAGGGCATCCATGTCTATGTGCTTTATCCGAAGGGCAAAGTGTCGCCTATCCAGGAGTGCCAATTCACCTCCTTAGGCAAGAACATCACTGCCATCGAGGTGGATGGCGTGTTCGACGACTGTCAGGCTCTTGTGAAGAACGCCTTTATGGATGCTGAACTGAACCAGCACATGAAACTCACCTCTGCCAACTCCATCAACGTGGCCCGTTTCCTGCCGCAGGCATTCTATTACTTCAATGCCTACGCCCGGATGAAATCTCTCACCTCTCACCTCTCACCTCTAACCTCTAATTTGGTCATGTGTGTACCCTCAGGCAACTTCGGCAATATCTGTTCGGCCCTCTTCGGCCACCAGCAGGGACTGCCCGTCAAGCGCTTCATCGCTGCCAACAATGCCAATGATATCTTCTATAAATATCTGCAGTCTGGCAAGTACGAGCCCAGGGCCAGCGTTCAAACGCTCGCCAATGCGATGGACGTAGGCGATCCCTCTAACTTCGCCCGCATTCTCAACCTCTATTCGCAGAACGGTGCTCTGTCGCCTGAGGATACTCATGCAGCCATCACGTCGCTCATCAGTGGCGCCACCTATAGCGACGACCAGATCCGCAAGACCATGCGCCAGTGCTATCAGGAGACGGGCTATATCCTCGATCCTCACGGCGCC
Source organism: Prevotella sp. (assembly GCA_017430675.1). The sequence continues at coordinate 6,342 of JAFRMM010000124.1, read as the reverse complement.
TGTGGTTATCAGGCGCTTGTGGATGGTCTGAAGCCTGGGGAGGTTGGCGTGTTCTGCGAGACGGCCCACCCCGCCAAGTTCAAGGAGAAGGTGGATGACATCCTTGGCATCGACGTGGAGATTCCCGACCGTCTGGCCGCCTTCATGAAGGGTCAGAAGCAGAGCGTCCCCATGACCAAGGACTTTGCCGACTTCAAGCAGTACCTGCTGAAGCAATAAATTAATCAATAAGCATCTTAATAAGGGGGTGTGTCGATGACATACCCCCTTATATACTTATCTGAAGTATCACTTCTTTTTCACTCCTCCAAGGCTATGAGCGGTCTAATCATTTTAAGATTCTTTAAGGGCCATACCTGCAACATTTAGTGATGCTGGGTGTTATTATGTCAGACTATCAAACGAGAATAGGACCCAGAATGAATGCAGAAAAGTTCCAACAACGCTTCTTGCCACTCCGACAGATGCTCTACCGTCAGGCACTTGCCCTGCTCGGCAACGAGACGGATGCAGAGGATGCCGTCCAGGATACTTACCTGAGACTCTGGCTACAGGCAGACAGAGTAACAGGAATGGAACAGGCAGAGGGATTCTTCGTGCAGACCTTACGGAACGTCTGTCTGAATATCATCAGGTCACATCACAGCATGGCCAGAATAGAATCATTCGACAACAGAGCCGATGAGGATGATATGGAACTGCGTGAAAAACTTCTGAATGAAGACTGTCTGCGACTCAGGAAGGCCATCTCACAACTACCACCGAAAGCCCGTAGTATGGTGACGATGTTCTACTTCAGCCAAATGAGTTCTCAACAGATAGCGGAGTCACTTGGTGAAACTGATGCTAACGTGCGCTCCACACTCTCAAGGGCCAGGGCCCAGTTAAGGAAACTATTAATTGACAATCAAACAGGAACAAGACAATGAATAAGGAGGACATCAGATTATTACTCCATCGGTTCTACCTCGGTGAGACCACAATAGACGAAGAACGAAGACTCATCAGCCTTCTGCTCTCTGATGACTGTCCTGATGACCTGAAGGCAGAACGCCATGCCGTCATTTCTCTGGCGAAAGACGAAACGGTGGCTGTGCCTGAGGACTTGGTGCAGAAGATAGAAACCGCTATTCGAACTGCAGACGCTGGTCTAAACCCTCGATGGTGGATGGGAATAGCCGCTGGCTTCTTATTAATAATAGGTATAGGTCTCTGGGCACTGCTCCCTAAAAATAGTCAGCCAGAACTGTCTCAACAGAAGGCTGTCGCAGAAACCGTACCGTCTGCCCAGTCCGCTCCACCTCAGCCAGACGAGCCGATTACACCAAAAGCGCCCGACTTGCCGTCTGCTACCAGCGGGGCACAGAAACATTACCCCAAACAAACCACCCCTATGGAAGCCTCAGCGGACATACAGGAGATAGACCTCGCAGCAGAAGTGGCAGACATTCTCGCCAACATTGACCAATTAGAACAACAGATATTAGCAACAAACCCTCAAAGCAACAATTAAGCGTATGAAACGATTACTTACAATATGGATTCTCGGTCTGCTGATGCAAATCCCTGTCTCAGCACAGAGTTATCGAGTTAAAAATGACAGTATTTTTGACGCTGAGATGGACGGATTTATGAATGCACCTAAGCCAGCATATCTTTTGTGTATCGACAGTCTGATGCAATACATTAAGGATAATTATGGTGACAAGACAAAATGTACTTCCAGTAGTCTTTACAAACAAGTGACTGCTCCTGTGAGTGGCAGTGACGAAAGACTGCGCCAATTGACCTCTCACATCATAAAGCAACTGTCCCGCTTCCCATCTTTGCAACAGTATAGCGAACTGAAAGATGAAAAGAATAACTTGCAGGGGCGCTATATCGTCAAATTCCGTCCAGAGGGTAACGATACGTCAGCATACGCTTTTCTGAAATACGACCGTAACCTCATTTTGCTTCGTTATAGCAGGAACCAGGCGTTGGAGTCCCCTAAGAAGGCAGTTCTCACCCCGAGCCCTGTTGATGAGGAATTGTCGCTATGGCATCAACTCAAGAGTCGCTTTGAAATAATCTGTATGGGCGATATCGATGTTAAATACCAGTTCCGCTCGTATAGAGGAGGCCCAAAGGCTTTCTTCCTGACAACACCTGCACCGACTGTTAATTCGCGTACAAAGATGGAATTGTTAAGGGTAAAAGACAAAGACGCTTTTCAGTTCAATTTCCTGTGTGGCTACATGGAATTGGCTGGACGGGAAGAGGGTACCATCAATGGGAAACTGACGAACGACAACCGTTTCCTCATAAAAAAGGATACTTGCCAATATTTCTACGCCTGTCACACGTTCTCAAATGGTCTCTCAGAATTAATCGGAGTCACCCACGAAGATAGTATTACCTATCTTGTCCGTGCTACCAGCGAGAAGCCAGGACTATGTGTAAATGACTGGGGCAAGACCAATTGGATGACTCCGGAAGAGATCAAGGCAATAACCATCTCGGACTATCGGCAACTGGGTGTATGGGTCTATGATGCTGAAACGAGGAAATCAATCAATAAGGCTAAGTTGACAACGACAGACGATGAAGGGAACGTATTGGACTTGAGTGAGCCCTACCCTGATACGCCTTGGGCTGGTGAGTTGCTCTATCGCTATCACTGTGTCGTTCAGCGCCAATCTCATTATATCGTTAAGGTAGAGGCAGACGGCTACGAAACCGCCTATGCTGAAATAACACTAAGTGATGACGAGGAATCTCAGCAGATAGAGGTGTATCTCAAGCCCAAACTGGCACAAAAACCCATGTAATCAAACCTCATATGGGGACAGTATGCTGTGCACACGCAAGATTAACATCACAGAGGGTCAGGCACGCTGTGAGGTTATTAGTGATTTTGAGAATATTAAAATTATTACTGGCATAAAACCGACATAATACTGACATATTACTGACATAAATCAGTCATATTTTCGCAAGCAATGGCCTCTTAAGCGTCATTGTGTTATTGTTTCTTGACTGTAAAGCACGTTGCCTTTTCAAATTCTCTAGAGAATTGCATCAATACTCAATGACTATTGATCAAAGGAAAGTGACTTTTCGTTCAATTCTCTAGAGAATTTACCATGTCGGATGTCAGTATATTTTTAGAAATGACTGGTTAGTCTTCGGCTGAAAGGTAAATGAAAATGATTTTCTCACCAATATATCGTTATTCTCGATAAGATTTCATACCTTTGCAGCAGAAAGGAATGATATGGGAGCAAAGGTAATAGAGATCCAGTCATTAAATGATCCTGGCATTGAGGTGTTCGGCACGCTGACGGAGGCACAACTGAGGAACAGGCTCGACACAGAACGGGGCATCTTCATCGCGGAGAGTCCGAAGGTGATCCGCGTGGCTTTACAGGCGAACTATGAGCCGTTGGCCCTGCTCTGCGAAAGGAGACATATCGAAGGAGATGCGGCTGATATCATTGAGCGGTGCGGAGACATACCTATCTATACTGGTGCGCGCGAACTGCTCTCAGAACTGACAGGCTACACACTGACCCGTGGCGTGCTCTGCGCCATGAGGCGGAAGGCAGAGCCTAGCGTGGAGGAAGTGATTGCCAGCATCCCTCAGCAGAGACCAAGGATCGTGGTGATCGACGCTGTCTGCGACACCACGAACATCGGAGCCATCTTCCGCTCTGCGGCTGCCTTGGGAATCGATGCCGTATTACTGACGAGGAGCAGTTGCGACCCACTGAACCGCAGGGCGATCCGCGTGTCGATGGGCAGTGTGTTCCTCGTACCCTGGACGTGGCTCGACTCCTACTCCACCCTACAGCAACTTGGTTTCAAGACGGCCGCGATGGCGTTATCAGACGATTCGATATCGCTCGACGATCCCATCCTGAAAGCGCAGGATAAACTGGCCATCATCATGGGTACGGAGGGCGACGGTCTGCCTCAGGAGACCATCGCAGCAGCAGACTATGTGGTGAGGATTCCCATGTCGCACCAGGTGGATTCGCTCAACGTGGCGGCAGCGGCAGCCGTGGCCTTCTGGGAGTTAGGGTGTTCAGACCACCCCTGACCCCTCCTGACTCAGGAGGGGAAACTAGGGGAACTTCTTCACGTAGTTCATCTCGCGCAGGATACGGGCCTGGCGCTTCAGCATATAGGCTGAAGGATTTTTGCTGGAGAACTTACGGGGATTAGGTAGCGTGGCAGCAATGAGGGCGCACTGGGCTTTCGACAGATGGAGCGCATCTGTGTTAAAGTGCTCCTCTGCCACGGCATCGGCCCCATAGATGCCCTCACCCATCTCGATGGAGTTCAGATAGACCTCCATGATGCGCTCCTTGGGCCACAGGAGTTCTACCATAAAAGTGAAATACACCTCAAAGCCCTTGCGCACCCATGAACGGCCAGGCCACAGAAAGACATTCTTGGCCGTCTGCTGGGAGATCGTCGAGGCACCAAGTTTGCGCTTCTCAGGATGTTCACGGTTGCGCTTCGCAGCATGTTCGATGGCCTTGTAGTCGAAGCCGTGGTGGTTCAGGAAGTTGGCATCCTCGCTACCCATCACTGCCATGGGAAGGTATGGGGAAATTTTCTCCAGCGGCACCCAGTGGTGGGAGAGTTTGAGATCCCTACCCTCCTGCACCTGCTGATAGCAGCGGATGAACATCAGGGGCGTGAAATAGACAGGGAGAAAACGGAGCGCCACCACTGAAAGAATAGTGGAGGCAAAGAATGCCACCACTATCCATTTCAAAGGTTTCGTAATGAAACGCAGAATTCGTTTCACCTTTTTACTTGTTACTTTTTACTGGGCTGCCTCTGCATTAGCCTCCTGGATCATCTTCTGGGAAGCATACATATAGACCTCCACGCGACGGTTCTGGGCCTGACCATCCTTGGTGGCGTTGGAAGCCACAGGGTTAGACTCGCCTAATCCCTCGACGCTCTTGATCTGAGAAGCAGGAACAGCCAGCGACATCAGATAAGAGGAAACGGATGTGGCACGGTCGAGCGACAGAGCCTGGTTCTTGGCGGCACTCTGCTCAGCGGTAGAGTTCTTCCAGCCCTGGTTGTCCGTGTAGCCCTGGATAGCCACATCACAGTCGCTATTGTTCTTCAGCACGGTAGCGAGTTGCTGCAGGGAAGACTTCGAAGCGGCCGTCAGGTCAGACTTGCCAGTCTTAAAGAGAATACCAGAGTCGAAGGTCATCTTCACGGCCTCCAGACCATTGGCGTCAGTCACTTCCTCCACCTGGGCATTCTGGATAGCCTCAGCCTCCTTCTTGGCCTTGTCCATCTTGTGGCCGATGATGGCACCAGCACCAGCACCTACGGCACCACCGATGGCAGCACCGATGGCTGTATTACCTGCGAGGGCACCTACAACGGCTCCGAGTGCAGCACCACCACCAGCACCAATAAGCGCACCCTGACCAGTCTTACTCATTCCACATCCTGCCAGCACCAATGCAGCGCAAAGGGCTACGGCCATTGACTTCAAACTTTTCATAATTCTTACTCTTTTTAATTGTTAAACACCTTATTTGTCTGCAAAGATACAAATTAATTCATAATTCATCACGCATAATTCATAATTTTTATGTAATTTTGCACGCAAAATTGAAACAGAGACAAAATACAATGGCAAAAGAATTAAAAGAATTAACCAAAAGGGCTGATAATTACAGCCAGTGGTTCAACGACCTGGTGGTGAAGGCCGACCTCGCCGAGCAGAGTGCCGTCCGCGGATGCATGGTCATCAAGCCCTACGGCTATGCCATCTGGGAAAAGATGCAGGCCCAGTTAGACAAGATGTTCAAGGAGACGGGTGCCCAGAACGCCTACTTCCCCCTGCTGATACCAAAGTCGTTCCTGAGCCGTGAGGCCGAACACGTGGAGGGCTTCGCCAAGGAGTGTGCCGTGGTGACCCACTACCGTCTGCGTGCCAAGGACGACAAGAGCGGCGTGGAGGTCGATCCCTCTGCCAAACTGGAGGAAGAACTGATCATCCGTCCCACCTCGGAGACGATTATCTGGAACACCTATAAGAACTGGATCCACTCCTGGCGCGACCTGCCCCTGATGTGCAACCAGTGGTGTAACGTGATGCGCTGGGAGATGCGCACCCGTCCGTTCCTCCGTACCTCGGAGTTCTTGTGGCAGGAAGGCCATACCGCCCATGCCACCCGTGAGGAGGCTGAGGAGGAAGCACAGAAGATGCTGAAGGTGTATGCCAAGTTCGCAGAGGAATGGATGGCCGTGCCTGTGGTACAGGGCGTGAAGAGTGAGACGGAGCGCTTCGCAGGTGCCCTCGACACCTATACCATCGAG
>JAFRMM010000123.1 GCA_017430675.1 Prevotella sp. | reverse complement strand
GTTGCTCTGCGGGATCACGGAGTTGTAGTTGGGATAGCGCCCCTCGATGAGGCGGCACTGGATGATGCCGTCGCCGTAGTTCACCTCGGCATTGCGCTCGTCGAAGCGGATGGTCACGTCGCCACCGTCCTTGCCCAGCAGGTTGCGGAGCAGGTTGGCGGGTTTCTTCGGCAGGATGAAGGCGGCGGGCTGCTCGCTCTTGATCGTGAAGATCTTGTTGCGCACGAGTTTATGGCCGTCGCTGGCCACCACGGCCAGACAGTCGGGCGTCAGGTCGAAGTAGATGCCGTTCATCACGGGGCGCAACTCGTCCTGTGCCGTGGCGAAGACCGAGCGGTTGATGTTCTCTGCCAGGATGGCATTGGGGATGGTGATGGTATTGGCGAGGTCGCTCATGGGCTGGGCCATGGGGAACTCATCGGCATTCTCGATGGGCAGGGAGAACAGGCCGTTCTGGTAGGAGATCTTCACGATGTTCTGCTCCTGGTTCACCTCGAAGGTGATGGGCTGCTCGGAGAAGCCCTTCACGGCTTCCAGCAGGTCGTGGTTGCCGATGGCGAAGCGGCCGTTGCCGTCGCTCTCCGTCAGGTCCATCTGGGTCTTCATCGTGTTCTCGCTGTCCGATGCCGTCAGGTACAGCACGCTGTCGTTGATCTCAAACACGAAGTCGCCAAGGATAGGCAGGGCGTTCTTACTGTTAATCACTCTCGAGAGGGCAGAGAGCCTTGCGCTCAGTGCGGTGCTTGATAATGTAAATCGCATAGTTTTTATAGTTTCGTTGTTCTTAAATACATATTTAATAATTGAGCACAAAATTACAAAAAAACGTTGTAATGAGAAAATTTTTTGAGAGAAAATGATCAGATTCAAACTATTTTTAGTAATTTCGCCACGTGAAAACGAAAAAATCAACAAATAAAAACAATTAAGTCATGGAATTAACAGGTAGAATCATTGCAGTGCTTCCTGCAAACAGTGGTGTGTCGGCCCGTACCGGAAACAACTGGATGTCCCAGGAGTATGTGATCGAGGTTCCGGGGCAGTATCCCCGCAAGTGCGTCTTCCGCCTCTTCGGCGAGGACCGTATCAAGCAGTTCAACATCCAGCAGGGGGAGGACGTGACGGTGCAGTTCGACATCGACGCCCACGAATACAATGGCCGTTGGTTCAACGAGGTCCGTGCCTATAACGTTGTTCGTGGCCAGGCTATTCCCGTTAGCGGTGCTCCAGTGGAAGTGCCCCTGGCCGCTCCGTTCCCGCCCGCAGGCGGTGCCACGGCTCCCTTCCCGCCGGCACAGGAACCTGCTGCCGAGGGCAGTGCCGACGATCTGCCGTTCTGACGGATGACCAGTGAATATCAGATACGTGTGCTGCCTGAGGTGGCGGCACAGGAAGACAGGCTGAAGGCTTGGATTGCCGGTGAACAGGGTATCGACGCCAGGACCATCCATGGTGTGCGGATCCTGAAGAGGAGCATTGACGCCCGTCAGCGGCAGATATTCGTCAACCTGAAGGTCCGCGTGTATGTGAACGAACAGCCCGGCGATGATGAGTATGTCAGGACGGAGTACCCGAACGTGGAGGGCAGGCCGCAGGTCATCGTCGTAGGGGCCGGTCCGGGTGGTCTGTTCGCCGCCCTCAGGCTCATCGAACTGGGTCTCCGTCCCATCGTACTGGAGCGGGGTAAGAACGTACACGACCGCAAGAAGGACCTGGCCGCCATCACCAGGACGCAGAAGGTGGATGGCGAGAGCAACTACTGTTTCGGCGAGGGTGGGGCAGGTGCCTATTCCGACGGCAAACTCTATACCCGTTCGAAGAAACGGGGCAATACCGACAAGATCCTGAACGTGTTCTGTCAGCACGGTGCCTCGACGGCCATCCTCTCCGATGCCCATCCGCATATCGGGACGGACAGGCTGCCGAAGGTCATCGAGGCCATGCGCAACACCATCATTAACAGTGGCGGTGAGGTGCACTTCCAGACAAGAATGAGCAGGCTCATTCTTAGTGGTGAGGGGTTAGGGGTTAGTGGTGAGAGAATACTTGGAGGCGGAGAAACAAAGGTAGTTGGAGTCGAGGCAGAGGTAATCTCTAACCCCTCACCCCTCACCACTCACCTCTCTTTCTTCGGTCCTGTGATTCTCGCCACAGGTCATTCAGCCAGAGATGTTTACAGATATCTGGCTGAAGCAAAGATTGAGATTGAGGCAAAGGGCATTGCCGTGGGTGTCAGACTCGAACATCCCTCCCTTCTCATTGATCAGATCCAGTATCATAACAAACAGGGCAGGGGCAGGTATCTGCCCGCTGCGGAATACGCGTTCGTCACACAGGTGGATGGCCGTGGCGTCTATAGTTTCTGCATGTGTCCGGGCGGTTTCGTGATCCCCGCGGCAACGGATAAGGAGCAGATTGTAGTGAACGGCATGAGTCCTGCCAGTCGTGGGACGCAGTGGAGCAACTCGGGCATGGTGGTGGAGGTGAGGCCGGAGGATATTGACAATAACCAATATCCAATAACCAATAACCCGTTGAGGGTGATGGAGTTCCAGGAGGAACTTGAGAGGATGTGCTGGCAACAGGGGAACATGCGGCAGACGGCTCCAGCCCAGCGGATGGCAGACTTCGTGAACGGTAGGCTGAGTTACGACCTGCCGCAGTCGTCGTATGCCCCGGGACTCATATCAAGTCCTCTGCACTTCTGGTTGCCGAAGATGATCACCAAACGACTGCAGGAGGGATTCAAGACCTTCGGGCGACAAGCCCACGGATTCCTGACCAACGAGGCCGTGATGATCGCCGTGGAGACGCGCACGAGCAGTCCTGTACGTATTCTCAGGGACAGAGACACCCTGCAGCATGTCCGTATCCAGGGACTTTTCCCCTGTGGTGAGGGCGCAGGCTATGCCGGCGGCATCGTCTCTGCGGGCGTCGATGGGGAGCGGTGCGCGGAAATGTGCGCGAGATACGTGAAGCAATAACCAATAACCAATAACCATTAACCAATAAGCGTGAAGCGTGAAGCAATAACCGTTAAAATGTGAAAAAGATTTGGAGGGTTCAAATCTTTTTCGTATCTTTGCGATGTAGATTAAAGAAAATTGTTTAACTAATCATTACGCAACATGAACAGGGAGGAAAAATTCGTGATTACGATCAGCCGCCAGTTCGGTACGGGCGGACATGAGATCGGGGCAGAGTTGGCCCGCAGGCTGGGTGTGAAGTTGCTCGACAAGCAGATCCTGAACGAGGTGGCCAAGCGCAACCGCGTGGTGGAGGAGGCCATGGAGAAGATCAATTCCCGTAATCCGTTATGGCGCGATGACTTCACCAACTTCTACCGTAACTACATGAGTAAGGCCGAGTACGACGGTACGGAGCACAACCAGACCTCGCATGAACTCTTCGATGCCCAGGCCGACGCCATCCGTCAGATCGCCGCCGAGGAGTCGTGCGTGATCGTGGGCCGATGCGGTTTCCACATCTTCGAGGACCATCCCAACAGTCTGAAGATCTTCGTCCATTCCTCGGAAGACTGCCGTAAGCGCAGGATCGCGGAGAAGTACGGTCTGGCCCTGAGGGATGCCGCCGCCATGGTGGTCGATAACGACTACAGCCGTGAACTCTACACGAAGACCTTCACGGGCAAGGACTGGACGGATGCACGCAACTACGACATCTCGATCGACGTCAGGAAATTCGGCATCAACGGGGCCGTGGATTTCCTGATGAACTGCATTGAGTAGTTTTTCTTGGGAAAAATTTGTGTATATACCGATTTTTTAGTAATTTTGCACGCTGAAATTTCACAAGTAGTAATTACTAAAGAATCGGTATATGAATATTTCCTACAAATGGTTGAAGGAATACGTTGATTTCGACCTGTCGGCCCAGCAGGTGGCTGATGCCCTCACATCGACGGGTCTCGAGGTTGACGCATTGGAAGAAGTACAGAGTATCAAGGGTGGTCTGAAGGGTCTCTACGTGGGTAAGGTGCTCACCTGCGAGGCCCATCCCAACAGCGACCACCTGCATGTGACGACAGTAGATTTAGGCAAGGGCGAGCCCTCGCAGATCGTCTGTGGCGCGCCCAACGTGGCGGCAGGTCAGAAGGTGATCGTGGCCGACCTTGGCTGTGTGCTCTACGACGGCGACCAGGAGTTTGTCATCAAGAAGTCAAAACTCCGTGGCGTGGAGTCTAACGGTATGATCTGCGCTGAGGACGAGATCGGCGTGGGCACAAGTCATGAGGGTATCATCGTACTGCCCGAGGATGCCGTGGTGGGCACGCCAGCCGCAGAGTATTATCACCTGGAGAGCGACTGGCTCATCGAGGTGGATATCACCGCCAACCGTGCCGACGGTCTTTCCCACTGGGGCGTGGCCCGTGACCTCTATGCCTGGCTGAAGAGCAACGGCTACGAGACCAAGATGCACCGTCCCGACTGCTCGAAGTTCAAGGTGGATAACCACGACCTGCCCATCGAGGTGGTGATCGAGAACCAGGAGGCCTGTAAGCGCTATGCCTGTGTCAGTGTCACTGACTGCGAGGTGAAGGAATCGCCGGAGTGGCTGAAGAACAAACTGACTACCGTTGGTCTGCGCCCCATCAATAATATCGTGGATATCACCAACTACATCATGATGGCTTATGGTCAGCCCCTGCATACCTTTGATGCCGACATGGTGAAAGGTCACAAGATCGTGGTGAGGACGATGCCCGATGGCACGCCGTTCCAGACACTCGACGGTGAGGAGCATAAACTCTCTGACCGCGACCTGGCCATCTGCAATGCCGAGGATGCGATGTGTATCGCCGGCGTGTTCGGCGGCAAGGGGAGCGGTACCTACGAGACGACGAAGAACGTGGTGCTCGAAAGTGCCTACTTCCATCCCACATGGATCCGTAAGTCTGCCCGTCGTCATGGTCTGAGCACCGACGCCTCGTTCCGTTTCGAGCGCGGTGTCGATCCCAATGGCACGATCTACGCCTTGAAGCAGGCCGCCATCTTGTGTCAGGAACTGGCTGGTGGTAAGGTGTCGATGGAGGTCTGCGACGTCTATCCGGAGCCCATGAAGAATGCCGTTGTGGAACTCAGTTATAAGTATGTGCACGACCTCGTGGGCAAGGAGATCCCCGTGGAGACCATCAAGGCTATCTGCGACAGTCTGGAGATGAAGGTGCTCGGTGAGACACCTGAGGCCCTGACGCTTGAGATCCCGGCCTACCGCGTCGATGTGCAGCGTCCCTGTGATGTGGTAGAGGATATCCTGCGCATCTACGGTTATAATAATGTGGAGATCCCTACCCAGTTGAAGGGCTCACTCGTCATCAAGGGCGACGAGGACCAGAAGCATAAACTGGCCAACCTCGTGAGTGAGCAGTTAGTGGGCGAGGGCTTCAACGAGATCCTGAACAACTCACTGACGAAGGGTGCCTACTACGAAGGTCATAACGCCTATCCCGCCGAAAACTGCGTGAAGATCATGAACCCGCTCTCGACAGACCTGAACGTGATGCGTCAGACGCTGCTCTTCGGCGGTCTGGAGAGCATCCAGCACAACGTGAACCGCAAGCGCCAGAACCTGCGCTTCTTCGAGTTCGGCAACGTCTATACCTTCTCACCAGAGAAAGAGAATCAGGATGACCCCATGCAGGCCTACAAGGAACAGTATCATTGCTCACTGTTGGTCACTGGTAAGCGTGTGGAAGGCTCTTGGGCTCATCAGAATGAGGATTCTACTTATTATGAACTGAGTGCCTACGTGGAGAATATCCTCCGTCGTATCGGTGTGAAGCCGGGCATGACGGTGCGCAAGAAGTCGGAGAACGATATCTTCTCGGCCGGCATGACCATCGAGAACCGTGGTGGCAAGACACTCGTGGAGATGGGTATCATTACCAAAAAACTGCTGAAGCAGTTCGGTCTCGATAATCCCGTCTATTACGCCGAACTGAACTGGACGGCCCTGATGAAGGTCATCAAGAAGAACGAGGTGCTCTACACCGAGGTGCCCAAGTTCCCGGCCGTCAGCAGCGACCTGGCGCTGTTGGTTGACAACAGCGTGGAGTTCGCACAGATCGAGCAGATCGCCCGTCAGACGGAGAAGAAACTCCTGAAGCGTGTCGAACTCTTCGATGTCTATGAGGGTGACAGACTGCCCGCCGGCAAGAAGTCCTACGCCGTGAACTTCATCCTCCAGGACGAGGAGAAGACGATGGGTGACAAGCAGATCGACGCCATCATGACTAAACTCATCACTCAGTTGACTGCCAAACTGGGCGCTCAACTTCGCTGAATTTGACAATTGGACCATTTACTATTTGACAATTGATATGACTGAGTTGGAATTGAAAGAAAGATTCAAAAAGTTCTCAGTAAGAATCATAAAAATGGTCAATAGTATGCCAGATACAATTTCTGGTAGAGCAATAGGCTCGCAAGTGGTTAGATCCGGTACTTCACCAGCGGCTAATTACAGGGCTGCATGTTTGGGGAAATCAGAGAAAGACTTTCTGAACAAACTGAAGATGGTAGAAGAAGAACTTGATGAGACAAGTCATTGGTTGGACATTATCATTGAAACAGGAATGCTGCCTGAAAAGAGAGTTAAACCGTTATTTGATGAATGTACAGAGTTGCTAAGGATAATAATAAGTTCAATTATTAGTACTCGCAAACACCTTGACGGTAGTAAATAGTAAAATTGTAAAATCGTATAATAGTAAAATTTATCTATGGGAAGAGCATTTGAATATCGTAAGGCTACGAAACTGAAGAGATGGGGCCACATGGCCAAGACATTCACAAAGATCGGTAAGCAGATCGCCATCGCCGTGAAGGCAGGTGGTCCTGAGCCGGAGAACAATCCTACACTGCGTGCTATCATCGCCAACGCCAAACGCGAGAACATGCCGAAGGACAACATCGAGCGCGCCATCAAGAACGCGATGGGTAAGGATCAGAGCGACTACAAGGAGGTGACCTACGAGGGATACGGTCCTCACGGCATCGCCATCTTCGTGGAGACGCTGACCGACAACACCACCCGTACCGTGGGCGACGTGCGCTCGGTCTTCAACAAGTTCAACGGCAACCTGGGCACGCAGGGCTCCCTGTCGTTCCTGTTCGACCACAAGGCCGTGTTCACCTTCAAGAAGAAGGACGGCCTGGACATGGACGAGATGATCCTCGACCTGATCGACTACGGCGTGGAGGATGAGTTCGACGAGGACGAGGAGGAGAACAGCATCAC